>NZ_JAAGPO010000063.1:0-53325 GCF_017104825.1 Burkholderia sp. Ac-20345
TAACTGCCGCAGCCGCGCCTCCACGCTTGCGCGCTCGGCATCCACACGCCACCGCGCCCCCGCGGCGGCGCCCGTCCAGAGGGTGGCGCCGAGCACGCCGGACAGAATCGCCGTACCGCACTGCGCGGCCCGACGACGTCGCAACGCCTGCGCGAGCCGCTCGCGGTACGGCAGCAGGTTGAAGCCGCCCGGCTCCGCACGACAGGCCGTCACTCCCACACCCCGCGCAATGCCAGCCCGAATGCGACAGCCAATGCCGAGCCGCCCGGCATGCCGGCGGGCGGACACGGTTGCCCGTTCCAGCCCGTACAGTCGAACGGCACCGCAACCGCGCCGAGCACGTCGCCGATCTCGGCGACGGACGTATCGAAACGGGCGATACATCGCTCGTCGCCGGCCACGAGCACGCAACACACGGCCCCGAGCGAGCGCCGGCGCAATGCATCGGGAAACGCCCCCGGCACGGCGCCGGACAGCGTCAGCACCGGTACGGCCAACGGGCCGTCGATGCGCCAGCCGTACACGCCCGAGTCATGAAACCAGAGCGCCGCGTAGGGGCCCGCCTGCGCGTCGGGTTCGAATTGCGCGGCATGGCGCAACGCACGCAGCGCAGCGGCAGACTCGCCGTCGACCACCGTCAGGTCGACACCGGCCTGCGCGGCTACGTCGATCCGCCGTTCGAGCAGCGCCAGCGGGGCCACGGCAATCTCGATTTCGCCCGACCCCGCGCCGCCATCCTGCCGCCAGTCGAACGCGAGACTGTCGGGTGCCAGCCCCGAGATGCGTTCGGCCGCCTGCCGCGCGGCGTCCTCGATGTCGTCCCGCCCGGCCAGGTCCAGCGTCGCGGTGCGCATCTCGTCATCGTGCAACGCCATCACGCCGCGCGCGTCGCACCGCACGCCGGCCGCCGAGAGCCTCGACACGGCTGCGGCCAGCGCACGCGCGACCGCCGCCCAGCGCGCATCCTCGGGCCCGCCAGCCAACCCGACCGGCTCCCGCTCGAGCCCCTCGACGCACACCTGAGCGCCCCGGCCGCGCCGGCTCAGCACGACCACCCTCACCTCGTCCGCACCAACGTCGATTCCCATCGACCGGTGCCCGCCCTGCGCAAACCGCGCTCCCCATCGTCCCGCCATCCCAGCCTCCCGAAATCGTCGCGGCCCATGCCGCGTTTCCGAGACCTGATTCTGCAAAGCGGCGCGTGCGGCCGACAGTCGGCCTAACGGCCAGCATCCGCTCCCGACGCCCGCGCGCGGGCTATGCTGGAAGTACGCCAGCCCGCGGCTTCGGGGCGGACGGCCCCCGCGTCAGGACCGGTCTTACCGGGCAGCTATAATCGCGGGACTGTTTTCCGGTATGCCTATGCAATCCACGACTCCTACGTCCCCGCCTCCCGCCCCGGAGCCGAAGAAGCGGCCCTGGTGGCAAAAAGTCCTGCTCGGATTCGCCACCATGTGCGTGGCGCTCGTCGTGGCCGGCGGCCTCGTGCTCGGCTACGCGCTCGTCGTTGCGTGGCCGAACATGCCGTCGCTCGACGCGCTGACCGACTATCGGCCGAAGGTGCCGCTGCGCATCTATACGTCCGATCACGTGCTGATCGGCGAATTCGGTGAAGAGCGCCGCGACGTCGTCCATTTCAAGGACGTGCCCGACTCGCTGAAGAAGGCGATCCTCGCGATCGAGGACGCGCGCTTCTACGATCACGGCGGCGTCGACCTCACCGGCATCGTCCGCGCCGGCATCGTCGCGCTGACGAACGGCCATGCGTCGCAGGGTGCGAGCACGATCACGATGCAGGTCGCACGCAACTTCTTCCTGTCGAGCGAGAAGACCTACACGCGCAAGATCTACGAGATGCTGCTCGCGTACCGGATCGAGCGTGCGCTGACGAAGGATCAGATTCTCGAGGTCTACATGAATCAGATCTATCTCGGCCAGCGCGCGTACGGCTTCGCGAGCGCCGCGCGGGTCTATTTCGGCAAGGACCTGAAGGACATCACGCTCGCCGAAGCCGCGATGCTCGCCGGGCTGCCGAAGGCGCCGTCCGCGTACAACCCGGTCGTGAACCCGAAGCGCGCGAAGGTGCGCCAGGAATACATCCTGCAACGGATGCTCGAGCTGAACTTCATCTCGCGCGAGCAGTACGACGAGGCCGTCGCACAGCCGCTCGTCGTCAAGGGGCCGGGCCGCGATTTCAGCGTGCACGCCGAGTACGTCGCGGAAATGGTCCGACAAATGATGTACGCGCAGTACCGTGAGGAAACCTACACGCGCGGCTTCAACGTCGTCACGACGATCGACTCCGCGGACCAGCAGGTCGCGTACACGGCGCTGCGCAAGGGCATCATGGATTACGAACGCCGGCACGGCTATCGAGGGCCGGAAGGCTTCATCGAATTGCCTGCCGGTGCCGACGACCGCGAACAGGCGATCGACGATGCGCTGCTCGAACACCCCGACAACGGCGAACTGATTGCCGCGGTCGTCACGGCCGCCAGCCCGCGGCAGATCACGGTTGCGTTCATCGACGGCAGCAATGCGACGATCGAAGGCGACAACCTGCGCTTCGCGTCGGGCGCGCTGTCGGCCAACGCGCAGCCGAATCGCCGCATCCGCCCGGGCGCGATCGTCCGCGTCGTGAAGAACGACACCGGCAAATGGTCGATCACGCAGTTGCCGCAGGTCGAGGGCGCGTTCCTGTCGATCGTCCCGCAGGACGGCGCGATCCGCTCGCTCGTCGGCGGCTTCGACTACAACAAGAACAAGTTCAACCACGTCACGCAGGCGTGGCGGCAGCCGGGTTCGTCGTTCAAGCCGTTCATCTATTCGGCGTCGCTCGACAAGGGTCTCGGGCCGGCAACCGTGATCAACGACGGCCCGCTGTATTTCAGCGCGGCAGAAACGGGCGGCCAGCCGTGGGAGCCGAAGAACTACGGCGGCGGCTTCGAAGGCCCGATGTCGATGCGCACCGCGCTGCAGCGCTCGCGCAACCTCGTGTCGATCCGGATCCTGAACCACATCGGCACGAAGTACGCGCAGCAGTACATCACGCGCTTCGGCTTCGACGCCGAACGCCATCCGGCCTACCTGCCGATGGCACTCGGCGCAGGCCAGGTCACGCCGCTGCAGATGGCGGGCGCGTACTCGGTCTTCGCGAACGGCGGCTACCGCGTCAATCCGTACCTGATCGCCGAAGTCACCGATCCGAACGGCGCGATCGTCGTGCGCGCGCAGCCGCTCGTCGCCGAGCAGAACGCACCGCGTGCGATCGACCCGCGCAATGCGTACGTGATGAACAGCCTGCTGCAGAGCGTCGCGCAGCGCGGCACGGGCGCACGGACCAACGTGCTGAAGCGCACCGACCTCGCGGGCAAGACCGGCACGACGAACGACTCGCACGACGCGTGGTTCGCCGGCTACCAGCACACGCTCGCCGCGATCGCGTGGATCGGTTACGACAACCCGCGCAGCCTCGGCGATCGCGAAACGGGCGGCGGCCTGTCGCTGCCGGTCTGGATCGACTACATGGGCGCCGCGCTGAAGGGCGTGCCCGAGTTCAAGCCGACGGTACCGGACGGCGTCGAATCGCTCGGCGGCGAGTTGTACTTCACCGAGTTCGCACCGGGCCACGGCTTCGTGTCGACGGTTGGCGTACCGCAAGCACCGGCCGCGCAGAACGTCGACGCAACCGTGCCGCACGTCGACGAGCAGGAAAAGCAGGACATCATGAACCTGTTCGCGCACTGACCACCGGCACGGACATGAAAAAAGCGCCCCGCGGGGCGCTTTTTCTTTGGCACGACGCGTCGGGGCGCGGCCCCGGCTTCGGCCCGGGCTGTTACGGCGCGCTGAACGTGATCGGCAGGCCGGCCTGCTGCGTCGCGAATTCGGTGAGCGCCGAGAAAAACTCGGTACCCGTGCGCGTATCGCGCCATTCGCCGTCGATGAAACGGTAGTGGAAACCGCCCGCCTTCGCGGCGATCCACACTTCCTTCATCGGCGGCTGCAGGTTGACGATGATCTTCGAGCCGTTCTCGAACGTCAGCGTCAGGACGCTGCCGTTGCGCTCCAGATCGATGTCGTGATCGCCGTCGTTGGCGTCGTCGACGGTACGCTCGACGGCCGCCAGTACGGCCTCGGCACGGGTCAGGTATTCGGTATCGGACATGCTAAACTCTATCGGTTCAATTGTTCAGGGACGATCATGCGAGTCGTTTTCCGGATGAGCGCGATTGTAGCGGCTTTGGCGATTCTTGCCGGCTGCGGTCAAAGCGGCGCGCTCTACCTGCCCACCGTGCCTCCGATGCCCAAGCCACTTCAGCAGCAGGACGCACCGCCGTCGGACGTGAAGCCGACCGATGAAAACGCGTCGTCCGACAGTGTGCCCGATTCGTCCGGTACACCGCTCACGCTGTCACCCGAATTGTCGAGCGGGGCATCGTCCATGCCCGCTCCGGCGTCGAGCCCGGCCGTCTCGAAGTAACGACGCGCCGCCTGCACGGCTCACGAAACAAGGCGATGACTTCCCGGTCATCGCCTTTTGTTTTTTCAGGCTGCACCGTCACGCGCGCACGCGCCGCCATCCCCATGCAATGAGCCGCCAGCCGAGCAGCGCGGCGACGATCGCCGCATACAGCTTCGGTTGTGCGAGATTGTGCTTGCCGGCCCTCATCCACCAGAAGTGCAGCACACCGAACAGCGCGATCGCGTAGATCGCGCTGTGCAGCGTCGCCCAATGGCGGCCGAGCCGGCGCACCATCGCGCGCGGCGACGTTGCCGCGAGCGGAATCAGCAGTACGAACGCCGCGAAACCGACCGTGATGAACGGGCGCTTGCCGACGTCCTTCAGGATCGCGACGACGTCGAACCACTTGTCGAACCACAGGTAGGTCGTGAAGTGCAGCGTCGCGTAAAAGAATGCGAACAGCCCGATCATCCGGCGAAAGCGCAACAGCGTGGCAAACCCGGTCATGCGCCGAAGCGGCGTGACGGCGAGCGTGACGCACAGCATCACGAGCGTCCAGAGGCCCGTCGAGCGGGTGATGAACTCGATCGGATTCGCGCCGAGCCGGTCGGTCAGCCCGAACAGCACGAGACGCGCGAGCGGATAAAGGCCGGCCGCGAAAACCAGCACCTTGGCCGGCGCGAGCCAGCGTGGGGCAGCGGGACGGACCGCACCGGCCCGCGCGGCACGTGCAGCCGGGCTGGCGCCGGCCGTGGGCGCGGCCGTCAGCGTCGAAGGAGGCATGTCGTTTCTCACCGTCGCCCTCAGAAATTCTTCTTCAGGTCCATGCCCTGATACATCGACGCGACGAGATCGCCGTAGCCGTTGAACATCAGTGTCTTGCGCTTCGGCGTGAAAAAGCCGTCCTCGCCGATGCGCCGCTCGGTTGCCTGGCTCCAGCGCGGATGATCGACGTTCGGGTTCACGTTCGAATAGAAGCCGTACTCGTTCGACGCGTATGTGTTCCAGCTCGTCTTCGGCTGCTTGTCGACGAAGCGGATCTTCACGAGCGATTTCGCGCTCTTGAAACCGTACTTCCACGGCACGACGATCCGCACCGGTGCGCCGTTCTGGTTCGGCAGCACTTGCCCGTAGACGCCCATCGTCAGCAGCGTCAGCGGATTCATCGCCTCGTCCATCCGCAGGCCTTCCGAGTACGGCCAGTCGAGCACGGGCGTCGAGAGGCCGGGCATCTGCGACGGATCGGCCAGCGTGATGAACTGCACGTATTTCGCGTTGCCGGTCGGTTGCACGCGCTTGATCAGCTCGGACAGCGGCACGCCGATCCACGGGATCACCATCGACCATCCCTCGACGCAGCGCAGCCGGTACACGCGCTCCTCGAGCGGCGCGAGCTTCAGCAGTTCGTCGAGATCGAACACCTTCGGATGCAGCACCTCGCCCTCGACGCTCACGCGCCACGGGCGCGGCCGCAACGTACCGGCGTTCTGCGCGGGATCACTCTTGTCGGTGCCGAATTCGTAGAAGTTGTTGTAGGACGTGATGTCCTTGAACGGCGTCACCTTGTCGGCCGCGACGAACTTCGGATTCGTTTTCGCCGCGAGCTTCGCGGCCCGCGCATCGGGCGACGCATAGGCGGCCAATGCTGCGCCGCTGCCGCCGAGCAGCCCGCCCGCTGCAGCGAGGCCGGCCGCCTGCAATACGCGCCGCCGGTTCTCGAAGACCGCACGCGGCGTGATTTCGCCGGGTGCGATATCGCCGCCGGTCAGTACGTTCCGCAAAGGGCGTTTGATCCACATCGTGCTGCTCCTCCTGCATGCGCCGCGCGCAGCTTCATGAGCGTTCGACCCGACCCGTCTTGCGCCGTTCGACGCCCGGACCGCCCGCCCGTTACAAAAGAAAACCGCCGGGCACGCAGTGCACCGGCGGTTTCATAGTCGGACGAACAGCGGAAATCTTACAGCTTGCCGTAGCTGTGCAGCCCGGACAGGAACATGTTGACGCCGAGGAACGCGAAGGTCGTCACGAGCAGGCCCGTGAGCGCCCACCATGCGGCCACCGTGCCGCGCAGTCCCTTCATCAGACGCATGTGCAGCCACGCCGCGTAGTTGAGCCACACGATCAGCGCCCAGGTTTCCTTCGGGTCCCAGCTCCAGTAGCCGCCCCATGCTTCGGCGGCCCACAGCGCGCCGAGGATCGTCGCGATCGTGAAGAACGCGAAACCGACCGCGATCGACTTGTACATCACGTCGTCGAGCACTTCGAGCGTCGGCAGGCGATCCGCGAGCACGCCGCGCTCCTTCATCAGGTACGCGACCGACACCATCGCCGACAGCGCGAAGCTGCCGTAGCCGATGAAGTTCGCCGGCACGTGGATCTTCATCCACCAGCTCTGCAGCGCCGGCACGAGCGGCTGGATCTGCTGCGCGTCGCGCGCGACCGAGTACCACATCAGGAAGCCGACGGCCGCACTGATCACCAGCAGCACGAACGCGCCGAGCGCGCGCGTGCCGTAGTGGCCTTCGTAATACAGATAGAGCAGCGCGGTGATCAGGCTGAACAGCACGAACACTTCATACAGGTTCGACACCGGAATGTGCCCGACGTCCGCACCGATCAGGTAGGACTCGTACCAGCGCACCATCAGGCCGGTGAAGCCCATCAGCACGGCGACCCACGTGAGCTTCTGGCCGATCGCGGAGCCCGACTCCGAGCGCGCGAGCAAGCCGATCCAGTAGAAGATCGTCGCGAGCACGAACAGTGCACTCATCCACAGGATCGCGGACTGGCTCGACAGGAAGTACTTGAGGAAGAACGCCGAATCGGCGCGCGCGAGATCGCCCTGGTAGATCTGGATCGACAGCAGCGCCAGCACGGCGATCGACGCCATCATCAGCCGCGCGGGCTTCCAGCGCCAGCCGAGCGCGATGAGCGCCGGCACGGTGCCGATCATCACCGCCTTGTCGTAGTAATCCATGTGCTCGTTGTAGTGCACGAGCGCATAGCCCGCGCCCACCACGAGCGCCAGTGCGAACAGCCAGTCGAGCAGCGACAGGCGCGCGAGGAACGGACGGTCGTCGAACAGCGGCGCCGTAACCGGAGCCTGGGCCGACGCCCGATGGGAAGAGGAAACTTGCGTGAGATCCATGATGTTACCGGGTGGAATTCTCGGAATCGGAACCGCCGCCGGCAGGCGGACGGGCCGTCGATGCCGCACCGGCCGGCGCGGCGTCGCGAGGTGCGGCGTGCAAGGCGGCACCGGCCGCGTCGCGCGTCTGCACGAATTCTTTCTCGAAATCGAAGGTCTTGCGGGCCGAGGACATTGCCATCACCACATCGACGCCCGAACCGGCGTCCTTCAGCCAGAACCAGAGGCGCCGCTCGCGCACATAGAACATCGAGAAGATGCCGGCGACCAGCAGCAGGCTGCCAAGATACACCAGATTCTTGCCGGGTGCGCGCGTCAACTGAAATACCGAAGCTTGCACCTGCTTGAATGAATCAAGCTGCAAATAGACCGGCGATCCATACAAAAAGCTGTCGGATAGCGCGTTGATCGCGTTCTGCACGAAGCGGATCGTGTCGGTGCCCTGCTGCGCCGCCGGCTCGCCCGCACGCTCGCGCGCGATCTGCCAGACCTCCCACATCGAGCCTTCGAGCATCCGCAGCAGCAGGCTCGCGGCCTTCTCCTGCTCGGCCTTGGGCACCGAGCGGTCGATGAACGTCGCCACGGCCTGGAAGCCGCCGATCGGCTGGCCGTCGGCGCCGCGGCCGACGCTGTCGTCGCTCGCCGCAAAAAGGGTCAGCACCTTCAATGCGCTGTCCTGCAGGCGGCTGCGCAACGATGCATCGGTGCCCGGCAGCGAACGCTGCGCGAAGCGCGCAGCGGCTTCGGCACGCGCGGACGGATCCTCGAGCGCGGCGCGCAGGTGCATCCATTCGCCGATCGAATCCTGGCTGTCGGCCGGAATCCGCATGTAGCGGAACGGGTCGTTCGGGCTCGCGCGCACGCCGGCGAGGAACACGCGCTCGCCCTTCATGTCGACGGGCAGCATGTAGTTGTTGAATTCGCGCGCCTGGCCGTCCTTGCCGCGGATCTTGTACTGCACGGACGGGCCGATGTTGTGGAGCTGCGTCGGCTTCGACGTCTTCGCGCCGGAGCCGAGGCGTTCGTCGAACACTTCCTTCAGCGAGCTCGTCGTCGCGACACCGCGCACGTCCGGCTTGCCGTTCGCGTCGGCCATGTTCTCGACGTTGATCGCGCGGAAATCTGAGAACTCGATCGTGTCGCCATCGTTGCCCGGCATCTGCAGCGGCGCCGAACTGCCGATCGTGCCCTTCACGGGGAAGGTCTTCGCGTTGCCGCCCGTCATCGGGTAGGCCGTCATCTGCATCTGCGAGCCGCCGTCCTGGAAGCTCGACTGGTAGATCGACACGCCCTTGTACGTGAACGGCTTGTTGACCTCGACGCGCGCCGGGATCTTCTGGCCGGTCTCGCGATCGATCACGACGATGTCGCTCGCGAACAGCTTCGGCATGCCCGTCGTGTAGTAGTCGACGATGAACTTGTTGAGCTGGATCGAGAACGGCAGGTCCTGGATCAGCGAGCCGCTCGGCTGGTTCAGGATCGCGGTCGACACGAACTGCCCCTCGGGCACCCACGCGTAGCCGCGGAACGTCGGGTTCGACGCGGACAGTCGATGGTCGGGCGAGATCTCGCTGATCGTCGCGCTCGTGTTGACCGGGCTCTTGCCGAACATCCACATCTGGAATTTGATCGGCAGGTTGCTGTCGAGCAGGCCGCCGATACAGATCACGACGATCGCCAGGTGCGCGGAGATGTAGCCCCACTTGGTCATCGCGCCGCGCTTCGCGGAAATCAGCGTCGCGCCGTCGTTCTCACGCACGATGTGCTTGTAGCCGGCCTTGGTGACGAACGTGGCGAGCGTCGCCGCGACCGTCGCGCGGGTGCCGGAAGTCGTGTATTCGGCCTTGTGGTGGAACGCGCGCAGGCTGCCTTCGCGAACCTTGTCCTTCCAGCTCTTCGCATCGGCGAGCATCTTCGGCGCGTTGCGGATCACACACAGCGAGATCGACACGACGAGGAAGATCAGGATCAGCATGAACCACCACGCGCTGTACACGTTGTACAGGCCGAGCGAGCGGAAGATGTCCGCCCAGAACGGCCCGAACTGGTTCACGTAGTTCGGATACGGATCGTCCTGGGTCAGGACCGTGCCGATGATGCTCGCAATCGACAGCACCACCAGCAGCGCAATTGCGAAGCGCATCGAGCTCAGCAGCTCGACCGCGCGCTTCGACGCACCCTGACCCGACTTCGACTGCAACCCCGACGTGGTAACGCTCATTCAAACTCCGACTAAGGGGAAACAGCCCCCAACGCTCACTATGTTCGCTTTGGGGGGCGCAGCCCCCCATTCCCAGCATGCCTCTTCATCCTGGCTGGCTTGGCTCGGCCCGGCGAGTGCTGACAACAAAAAAGGGTAAGGCGACCGCAATAGTGCGGCGCCCCACCCTTTTCTTGTTCTGACGCCGGCCGCCCTTCGGGCGCCCGGTTATTCTCGCGGCTGGCCGCTCAACGCAGGCCCGCGATGTAATCCGCGACGGCCTTGATCTCGTTGTCCGACAGCCGCGTCGCGATCTGATGCATCGCCTCGTTGTTGTTGCGCGCGCCGGCACCCTGCTGGAACGCGGTCAACTGCGCGACCGTGTAATCGGCCCATTGCCCCGACAGACGTGGGTACTGGACCGGAAGCCCCTGCCCGGTCGGCCCGTGGCAGCTCGCGCAGGCGGGTACGCCCTTCTCCGCGATGCCGCCGCGATAAATCTTCTGGCCGATCGGCACGGTCGCCGCATCACGTGCAGTGCCGAGCTTCGTCGTCTGCGCTCCGTAGTACGCGGCGACGTTGCGCATGTCGTCCGCGCTCAGCGCGCTCGCGAATCCGACCATCACCGGGTTGGACCGCACCGGCCCCTTCGCGCCCGGCTGCGTCTTGAAGTCGTTCAACTGCTTGACCAGATATTCGGGATGCTGGCCGGCAAGCTTCGGGAAACTGCCCGACGCGCTATTGCCGTCGGCGCCGTGACACGACGCGCATACCTGCCCGGCAATTGCCTTGCCACGGTCGAGATCCGGCTTTGCCGCATCCGCCGCGTTTGCCTCCGCTACGAAACCTACGAACCCTGCTGCAACCTGAAGCACCATCAGAGACTTGCACAGTCGATTCATTCGCACACCCTGTTTCGTCTTGTGGGAATTTGAGGTTCTGCAAAAAACGACGGCGTTCAGTCTACCGCAGAAGCTACATAAAAGCGCGAGGCAGGCGCCCGGTAGCCTTCGGCAAAACCGCCGTATTGTACAATATCGTGCTGAAAGCTCCCGCGCCTATCGGGGCTACCCCGCCTCCACCAAGCGGCTCGCGCCGCCCGTCCTTCCGGTTCCCATGGCCTTTCTGCTCCATCAAGCCCGCTTCTACACGACCGTCAACCATCTGCGCGACCTGCCGCCGACGGTTCAGCCGGAAATCGCGTTCGCGGGCCGCTCGAATGCCGGCAAGTCGACGGCGATCAACGTGCTGTGCAACCAGAAGCGGCTCGCCTTCGCGTCGAAGACGCCCGGCCGCACGCAGCATATCAACTACTTCTCCGTCGGCCCGGCCGCCGAGCCCGTCGCGAATCTCGTCGACCTGCCCGGCTACGGCTACGCGGAAGTGCCCGGTGCCGCCAAGGCGCACTGGGAAATGCTGCTGTCGTCCTACCTCGCAACCCGCTCGCAGCTTTGCGGCCTGATCCTGATGATGGATTCGCGCCGTCCGCTGACCGATCTCGATCGCCGCATGATCGAGTGGTTCGTGCCGACCGGCAAGCCGATCCACACGCTGCTGACGAAGTGCGACAAATTGACGCGGCAGGAAAGCATCAACGCGCTGCGGACCACGCAAAAGGGGCTCGATGCGTATCGTGACCAGGGCGTCCAGGGCAAGCTGACGGTCCAGCTGTTTTCAGCAATGAAGCGCACGGGGCTCGACGAGGCGCACGAGCTGATCGAGAGCTGGCTGCGGCCGTCCGTCGCCGACGAAGAAAGCGCGCCTGTAGCACAATGATCGGGCAACGCGCGGCCGGGAACGGCGGCGCGCACCTGACGGCGCCTGCGGATTCGGCCGGCTCATAAAAAAACCCGCCGTTGAACGGCGGGTCAAACAGCCTAATCGAAAAACGACAGGCACCCGCTCAGGGAGGAGAAGCGGGGAGCTGCACGCGACGCGTGCCGCTCGATCGCTATCATATACCAACGCTCCCGAAAATGACCTAAGGGTTCCGTAAGGTCTTACTGCCCTGATTTCTACCCAATCGCCATGAGCTTCCATCCGCTTCATCGTCCGCGCCGGATGCGCCGCGACGACTTCTCCCGGCGCCTGATGCGCGAAAACCGCCTGACCACCGACGACCTGATCTATCCGGTGTTCGTCGTCGAAGGCACCAACGAACGGCAGCCGGTGCCGTCGATGCCGGGCGTCGAACGCGTGTCCGTCGATCTGCTGATGCACGTCGCCGAGCAGTGCGTCGAACTCGGCGTGCCCGTGCTGTCGCTGTTCCCGGCCATCGACCCGTCGGTGAAGACGCCTGACGGCCGCGAGGCGGCCAATCCGGAAGGCCTGATCCCGCGCGCGGTGCGCGAGTTGAAGAAGCGCTTCCCCGAGCTCGGCGTGCTGACCGACGTCGCGCTCGATCCGTACACGAGCCACGGCCAGGACGGCGTGCTCGACGAGAACGGCTACGTGATCAACGACGACACGATCGAGATCCTGATCGATCAGGCGCGCGCGCAGGCAGAAGCCGGCGTCGACATCGTCGCGCCGTCGGACATGATGGACGGCCGCATCGGCGCCATCCGCGAAATGCTGGAAAGCGACGGCCATATCCACACGCGGATCATGGCCTATTCGGCCAAGTTCGCATCGGCGTTCTACGGCCCGTTCCGCGACGCGGTCGGTTCGGCATCGAATCTGGGCAAGGGCAACAAGATGACCTACCAGATGGATCCGGCGAACAGCGACGAAGCGCTGCGCGAAGTGCGCCTGGACATCGACGAAGGCGCCGACATGGTGATGGTCAAGCCCGGCATGCCGTACCTCGACATCGTGCGCCGCGTGAAGGACGAGTTCCGCTTCCCGACCTACGTGTACCAGGTGAGCGGTGAATACGCGATGCTGAAGGCCGCTGCAATGAACGGCTGGCTCGACCACGACAAGGTCGTGCTCGAATCGCTGCTCGCGTTCAAGCGTGCTGGCGCCGACGGCGTGCTGACGTACTTCGCACTCGACGCCGCGCGTCTGCTGAAAGCGCAACGCTGATTGCCCGCCTGCAGGCGGAAAGAAAAACGGCGGGACACTTCGGTGTCACGCCGTTTTTTGTTTGCCGTCGATCGTGGCCGCCTGCCCTTGTCGATCGTCACCTCATGCCACGCAAGCGCGCCGATACGCCACCGGCAAGCACCCGGCCGGCACGGTCATACCGTCGGGACCGCAGCCCGGTCGAGGCTGCGCAGGAACGTCTCGGCGGCCTGATAGCCAACCACGCGCCCGATCTCATTGCCGCTGCGATCGAAGAAGATGATTCCCGGCGGCCCGAACAGGTTGAAACGCTTCAGCAGCGCCTGGTCGTCCGGATTGTTCGCGGTGACGTCCGCGCGCACGAGGTGAAGCTGCGCGAGCCGCGCCTGCACACGCGCGTCGGTAAACGTCAGATGCTCCATCTCCTTGCAGCTCACGCACCAGTCGGCGTAGAAGTCGAGCATCACCGGCTGGCCCGCCGTCTTGAGCAGCGTGTCGAGCTCACCACTCGAGCGCACCGATGCGAACGCGGGCCCGTCCTGCGCTGCGGCCGCGCCTGCCGTCGCAGCGCCGCCTGACGCAACCGTGCGTGCCGCCAGCACCGCCAACGGCCTGACCGGATCGGTCGATCCCGCGGCCAGGCCGACGAGCAGCGTGGCCGCCCAGATCGCGAGCGCGGCGCCGACACCACGACCGAGGCGACGCCAGATGGACGCGGCGCCGGCATTCGGCGTGAACAGGCCGAGCGCCGCGGCCGCGATCAGCAGCCACAACGCCGCGAGCACCATCTTCAGGCTACCGGCAAGCACCGGCCACACGATCCACAGCGCGGCCGCGAGCAGCACGATGCCGAAGAACACCTTCACGCCGTCCATCCATGCGCCAGCGCGCGGCAGCACCGTCCCGGCACCGACGCCGACGACCAGCAGCGGCACGCCAAGCCCGAGCCCCATCGCGAACAGCGCGGCACCGCCGAGCAGCGCATTGCCCGTGTGCGCGATGAAGGCGAGCACCGCGAACAGCGGCGCCGTCATGCATGCGCCGACGACCAGCGCGGACAGCGCACCCATCGCCGCGACCGCGACGAAATGGCCGCCCCGGCGCGCGCTCGACGCGTCGGCTGCACCGCTTTGCCAGCGCGCGGGCAGCGCGATGTCCTTGCCCGAGATCAGCGATACGGCAAACGCGGTCAGCAGCACGCCGAACGCGCCGAGCACCCAAGGGTTCTGCAGCCACGCGCCGAGGCTCTGGCCGACCAGCGCCGCGGCGATGCCGAGCACCGTATAAACCAGCGCCATGCCGACCACATAGGTCAGCGACAGCGCGAAGCCGCGCGCATGCGTCGCACGCGTGCCCTGGCCGATGATGATCGCCGACACGATCGGGATCATCGGGTACGAACACGGCAGCAGGCTCAGCACGACGCCCGCGACGAAATACAGCACGACGATCGTGAAGAAACCGTGCCCTTCGAGCAGCGACTGCGCGAAATCGGCGCTCGTGACCTTGTCGAACCAGTTGCCCGCGCCAGCCGTATCGCCGGACGACGAGGCAGCGCCCAGCGCGGCGCCGTCGACCTTCACGACGTGCTCGGCCGGCGGATAGCAGATGCCCTCGTCCGCGCACCCCTGCGACGTCACCGCGAGCTCGAACGCGCCCGACGCCTGCTTGACGGGCACATGCACGACGACTTCGTCACGGTAGGTCTCGACGTCCTTCTGGAACGTCTGGTCGAACTTCACATGGCCGGCCGGGAATTGCGGATCGCCGAGCGTCGCCTGCCCGTTCTTCACCGCGAATGCGAACCGCTCGCGGTACAGGTAATAGCCGTTGGCGACCTTGAAGCGGACGTCCACCTGTCCCGGCGATTCGCTCGCGCTGAACTTGAACGCAACCGCCGGATCGAGGAAATCGTCGGCCGCGCGCGCGACCGACAGGCCGCCCAGCACCAGCATGAACGACAACAGGACTGCGAGGAACCGTAGCGCGCGCACGCGCATGGGAAGCGCCATACCGTTAAACATGAAATAGACGTTGAGTTTCGCTGGTCACCCACTGACCGTACGCGGCCGATGCCGTCGTCTGCCACGAGACGATTTCGGGCGTCTCGTAAGGATGATGCGCGAGAATAAATCGCTCCAGTTCGAGCGCCCGCACGGGGCTCGTCTTGAACAGCAACTGGATCTCGTCGGCCGTTTCGACCTTGCCCTGCCAGTGGTAGCGCGACTTGATCGCACCGAGCTCCGACACGCACGCGGCAAGCCGCGCATCGAGCGCACCGTCTGAAAGCGCGTTGGCGGTCTCGGCGTCGGGCACCGTCGTCAGCATCAGCACCACTATCATCCGCGCCCTCCTGGCTGGTCTATCGGCTCCTGCCGACGCGGATTGCCCACCTGGGGAGCGCGCTGGCTGCCCCGTATCGTAGCGCACCCCGCACAACGCTGCCGGCACCGCCCTGCGACAATCGATCGCAGCCGGCGCCTGAAAAACAAAAAGGGCCAAGCAATTGCTCGGCCCCTTTCAGATACTGCTGCGTACCGGAAGCTTACTCAGCTTCTTGCACGTTTTCCGTTTCGTCGACTTCCGGACGATCGAGCAGCTCGACCAGTGCCATCGGTGCGTTGTCGCCCACGCGGAAGCCGAACTTCAGCACGCGCAGGTAGCCGCCCGGACGGTTCGCGAAACGCGGACCGAGCACGTCGAACAGCTTCGCCACCGAGTCACGATCGCGCAGGCGGTTGAACGCCAGGCGACGGTTTGCCAGCGACGGCTTCTTGCCGAGCGTGATCAGCGGCTCGACGACTTTACGGAGTTCCTTCGCCTTCGGCAGCGTCGTCTTGATGACTTCGTGCTCGATCAGCGAGTTGGACATGTTACGGAGCATAGCCAGACGGTGGCTGCTCGTGCGGTTCAGTTTCCGCAGACCATGACGATGGCGCATTTCAGTTTCCTTGATTCAAAGTTTTGATCCAGCTCTTCTATCGCACCTCGAAGGGTGCACGGGCCGGTAACGAAAAAAAGCAAGATGCGGATTTTAAAGGAAAATCCGCATCTTTGCCAACTACAGCTTCAACCAGGCTTACTTGTCGAGACCAGCCGGCGGCCAGTTTTCGAGCTTCATGCCCAGCGTGAGACCGCGCGAAGCGAGCACTTCCTTGATCTCGTTGAGCGACTTGCGACCGAGGTTCGGCGTCTTCAGCAGCTCGTTTTCCGTGCGCTGGATCAGGTCGCCGATGTAGTAGATGTTCTCGGCCTTCAGGCAGTTCGCCGAACGAACCGTCAGCTCGAGATCGTCCACCGGACGCAGCAGGATCGGATCGATCTGCGGTGCACGCGACGGCGCTTCGGCTGCCGTTTCCGTGCCTTCCAGCGCCGCGAACACGGACAGCTGGTCAACCAGGATGCGGGCCGATTGACGGATCGCTTCTTCCGGCGTGATCACACCGCTCGTCTCGATGTTCATCACGAGCTTGTCGAGGTCGGTACGCTGCTCGACACGTGCGCTTTCGACAGCGTAGCTCACGCGGCGAACCGGCGAGAACGATGCGTCGAGGACGATGCGGCCGATGATCTTGGCCGTGTCTTCGCCGTAGCGACGGACGTTGCCGGGCACATAGCCGCGACCCTTTTCGATCTTGATCTGAACGTCGAGCTTGCCGCCCTTCGACAGGTGTGCAATCACGTGATTCGGGTTGATGACTTCGCAGTCGTGAGCCAGCTCGATATCGCCGGCCGTGACAACGCCTTCACCTTCCTTGCGCAGCGTAACCGTCACTTCGTCACGGTTATGCAGCTTGAACACCACGCCCTTCAGGTTCAGCAGCAGGTTGACGACGTCTTCCTGCACGCCATCCAGCGTCGAGTACTCGTGCACCACGCCCGCGATCGTCACTTCGGTCGGCGCGTAGCCAACCATCGACGACAGCAGCACGCGACGCAGCGCATTGCCCAAGGTATGGCCGTAACCGCGTTCGAACGGTTCCATGACCACCCTCGCGTGGTTCTCGCCCAGCGATTCCACGGCGATGATCTTGGGTTTCAGCAAACTGGTTTGCATGGGCTTTCCTTTTCAATACCCTCGGCTCGTTACACCGATAAGGCTGACCGGTAACAACCAGAAAATAAACAGCCGAGGCCCCTCCTTGCGTAACGCAATCGGGGTACCTCGGCCGTCAATCGGATTAACGCGAATACAATTCGACGATCAGGCTTTCGTTGATGTCGCCTGCGATGTCAGCGCGTTCCGGCATTTGCTTGAACGTGCCTTCGAACTTCTTCGCATCGACTGCAACCCAGCTCGGCATGCCGCCTTGCTCGGCCAGCGACAGCGCTTCGACGATACGCGCCTGCTTCTTCGCCTTTTCGCGGATCGCGACGATGTCACCCGACTTCACTTGCTGCGACGGGACGTTCGCGACGACGCCGTTCACGGTGATCGACTTGTGGCTCACCAGCTGACGCGCTTCAGCGCGGGTCGAGCCGAAGCCCATGCGATACACGACGTTGTCGAGGCGCGACTCGAGCAGTTGCAGCAGGTTTTCACCCGTGTTGCCCTTGCGGCGGTCGGCTTCGGCGAAGTAGCGGCGGAACTGACGCTCCAGCACGCCGTAGATGCGCTTGACCTTCTGCTTTTCGCGCAGCTGCGTACCGTAGTCGGACGTACGTGCGCCCGAGGTACGGCCGTGCTGACCCGGCTTGCTGTCGAGCTTGCACTTGTCGGCGAGCGAGCGGCGTGCGCTCTTCAGGAACAGGTCGGTGCCTTCACGGCGGGACAGCTTGGCCTTGGGGCCGATATAACGTGCCACTTTGCATTCCTCTATCAATCAGTCACGCAGATATGAATCCGCGCTAGTTCGCGCCCTTTGGGGCGAACGGTGGGCTTAGTCAATCAAAAAAGCAACGCCCGTCGACGCTACGCGGCGACAGGCAATGTGCTAGCACGAACGTGCCAGCACACCTTTAGATACGACGACGCTTCGGCGGACGGCAGCCGTTGTGCGGAATCGGGGTGACGTCCGAAATCGCGGTGATCTTGATGCCGAGGCCGTGCAGTGCGCGCACTGCCGACTCACGACCCGGGCCCGGGCCCTTGATCCGCACTTCCAGATTCTTCACGCCGTATTCCATCGCGACGCGGCCAGCCGACTCGGCTGCGACCTGGGCAGCGAACGGCGTCGATTTGCGCGAGCCCTTGAAGCCCTGACCGCCCGACGTCGCCCATGCCAGTGCGTTGCCTTGGCGATCGGTGATCGTGATGATCGTGTTGTTGAACGACGCGTGAACGTGAACCACGCCTTCAGCGACGTTCTTCTTAACCTTCTTGCGAACGCGTTGCGCCGCGGTGTTCGAAGCCTTAGCCATTACGTTTTCCTGTAACTGTCAGTTCCGCTTACTTCTTCAGCGCTTGCGCTGCACGACGCGGACCCTTGCGAGTACGTGCGTTCGTACGCGTACGCTGACCGCGCATCGGCAGGCCCTTGCGATGACGAACACCACGGTAGCAACCGAGGTCCATCAGGCGCTTGATGTTCATCGTCACTTCGCGGCGCAGATCGCCTTCGACGACAAACTTGCCCACTTCTTCACGCAGCTTTTCCAAGTCTGCGTCGGTCAAGTCCTTGACCTTCTTCGAAAAATCGACGCCAGCTGCCACGCAGATGCTGCGCGAACGGGTGCGGCCGACACCAAAGATTGCCGTCAGGCCGATCTCGGTGTGCTGGTGATTCGGGATGTTAACCCCTGCGATACGAGCCATTGTTTTTCCTCAAACAAAAAGCGCAAACAAACGCGCGGTCAGCCTTGGCGCTGCTTGTGGCGCGGATCCGAGCTGCAGATCACGCGAACGACGCCTTTGCGCTTGATGATCTTGCAATTGCGGCAAATGCGCTTAACCGATGCCATCACTTTCATGATAATACCCTTTTTTCAAATCACTTCGCCCGGAACACGATCCGCGCACGAGACAGATCGTAAGGCGTCAACTCAACCGTCACCTTGTCGCCGGGCAGAATGCGGATGTAGTGCATCCGCATCTTTCCGGAAATATGCCCCAACACGACATGGCCGTTTTCCAGCTTCACACGGAAGGTCGCATTCGGGAGGTTTTCGATCACCTCACCCTGCATCTGGATTACATCGTCTTTGGCCATAGTCCTTTCAACGCGTCGGGATGTTGCCGCCCTTGAAGTTTGCCTTCTTGAGCAGAGACTCATACTGTTGCGACATAACGTACGACTGCACCTGCGCCATAAAGTCCATCGTGACGACGACAATGATCAGCAGCGACGTTCCACCAAAATAAAACGGCACGTTCCAGCGCAGCACCAGAAACTCCGGCAGCAGACACACGAAGACGATGTAGATCGCACCGGCCAGCGTCAGACGCGTGAGGATGCGGTCGATATATCGTGCGGTCTGATCGCCCGGACGGATGCCCGGAACAAACGCGCCGCTTTTCTTCAGGTTGTCCGCGGTTTCCCTGCTGTTGAACACCAGCGCGGTGTAGAAGAAGCAGAAAAACACGATTGCCAGCGTGTACAGCAGCACATAGACCGGCTGGCCCGGCTTAAGCGCTTCCGCAACGTTATGCAACGTATTGGAAATCCAGCTTCCCGTCGGCTGACCGGTACTGAACCAGCCGAGAATCGTTGCCGGGAACAGAATGATCGACGATGCGAAGATCGGCGGAATCACACCCGACATGTTCAGCTTCAGCGGCAGATGCGACGACTGCCCACCGTAGATCTTGTTGCCGACCTGGCGCTTCGCGTAGTTCACGAGGATCTTGCGCTGACCGCGTTCGATGAACACGACCAGGTAAGTCACCGCGGCGATCAGAACGACGATGATGATCGCCGAAATGATGCTCATCGAACCCGTACGCACCAGCTCGAACAACCCACCGACGGCATTCGGGAACCCTGCTGCGATCCCGCCGAAGATGATGATCGAGATACCGTTGCCCAGACCACGCTCGGTAATCTGCTCGCCGAGCCACATCAGGAACATCGTGCCGGTAACCAGCGTCACGACCGTCGTCAGACGGAACAGCATGCCGGGATCGGTGACGAGGCCCGGCTGGTTTTCCAGCGCAGCCGCGATACCGAAAGCCTGGAAGGTCGCGAGCACCACGGTGAAATACCGCGTGTACTGCGTGATCTTCCGTTGCCCTGCCTGCCCTTCCTTCTTCAGCGCCTCGAGCTGCGGCGATACGATCGCCAGCAACTGCATGATGATCGACGCCGAGATGTACGGCATGATCCCCAGCGCAAAGATCGTGAAGCGGGAAAGCGCGCCACCCGAGAACATGTTGAACATGCCCAGGATGCCGCCCGCCTGGCTCTGGAACAGCTTAGCCAGTTGATCCGGATCGATGCCCGGCACGGGAATGTGCGCGCCGATGCGATAGACGATCAGCGCCAGGAGCAGGAACATCGCTCGCCGACGCAGATCGCCGAATTTCGCCGTGCTTCGACCGGGTTTTGCAAGACTCGGGCTGTTAGCCAAGTACCTTCTCCGATGAATGCAAGTGACGACGCGCTACGCGTGTCACTCGGCGAACGAACCGCCGGCCGCTTCGATCGCAGCGCGCGCACCCTTGGTGGCACCGAGACCCTTCACGACGATCTTGCGCTTCAGTTCGCCCGTCGCGATGATCTTTGCGCTCTTCGTCAGCTCGCCGACCAGGCCGGCTTGCTTCAGTGCGAGCAGATCGATCTCGTCGACCGGCAGCTTCTCGAGGTCGCTCAGGCGCACTTCACCGACGAATTCCTTCGTCAGCGACGTGAAGCCGCGCTTCGGCAGACGACGTTGCAGCGGCATCTGACCGCCTTCGAAACCGACTTTGTGGAAGCCGCCCGAACGCGATTTCTGACCCTTGTGACCACGGCCAGCCGTCTTGCCGAGGCCCGAACCGATGCCACGGCCGACGCGACGCTTGGCGTGCTTGGCGCCAGCTGCCGGCTTCAGGTTATTCAATTCCATATCAACTCCTTGATCCGTAGGGCCGCTTACGCGATGACCTTAACGAGGTACGAGACCTTGTTGATCATGCCGCGGACCGCCGGCGTGTCCTGAAGCTCGCTGACCGAGTTGAGTCGGCGCAGGCCCAGGCCACGCACGGTCGCGCGGTGCGATTCGCGGGTCCCGATCAGGCTCTTAACGAGCTGAACCTTGACAGTTTTTTCAGACATGGTGACCACCCGGGCTTAGCCCAAAATTTCTTCGACGGACTTGCCGCGCTTCGCCGCGATGTCTGCCGGGGTGGACTGCTTGCGCAGACCGTCCAGCGTGGCGCGAACGAGGTTGTACGGGTTCGTCGAACCGTGGCTCTTTGCCACGACGTTCTGAACGCCCATCACGTCGAACACTGCGCGCATCGGGCCGCCGGCGATCACGCCCGTACCTGCCTTCGCCGGAGCGAGGAGGACAGCGGATGCGCCATGCTTGCCGTGCACTTCGTGCTGCAACGTGCCGTTCTTGAGCGGCACCTTGAACATGTTGCGACGAGCTTGTTCCATTGCCTTCTGGACAGCGACCGGCACTTCCTTCGCCTTGCCCTTGCCCATACCGATACGGCCATCACCGTCGCCAACCACGGTCAGTGCGGCGAAGCCGAGAATACGGCCACCCTTCACGACCTTGGTCACGCGATTGACCGAAATCATCTTTTCACGAAGGCCGTCGTCGCGCTCGTCAGCCTGAACTTTCGCTTGCATCTTTGCCATGACGAATTCCTTCCTTAGAACTTGAGCCCAGCTTCGCGAGCTGCCTCAGCCAGCGCCTTGACGCGGCCGTGGTAGCGGAAGCCCGAGCGGTCGAAGGCGACGGATTCGATGCCGGCAGCCTTTGCCTTCTCGGCAATACGCTTGCCGATCAGCGTCGCGGCATTAACGTTGCCGCCCTTGCCCGACTTGTCGGCCAGTTCAGCGCGCACTTCAGCTTCGAGCGTCGACGCGCTGGCGAGCACCTTGGTGCCGCAGGGCGAGAACACTTGAGCGTAGATGTGCGTGTTCGTGCGATGCACGGCGAGACGCGCGACCTGCAGCTCAGCGATCTTGATACGCGTCTGGCGAGCGCGGCGCAGGCGAGATTGAGTCTTATCCATGATTGCGCACCCTTACTTCTTCTTCGTTTCTTTGAGGATCACAACCTCGTCGGAATAGCGCACACCCTTGCCCTTGTACGGCTCAGGCGGACGGTAACCGCGGACTTCCGCAGCCACTTGACCGACTTGTTGCTTGTTGATCCCCTTGATCACGATTTCGGTTTGCGTCGGGGTTTCTGCCTTGACGCCTTCCGGCATCTGGTGCACCACCGGGTGCGAGAAACCCAGCGACAGGTTCAGCTTGTCGCCTTGCGCTTGTGCACGATAACCGACGCCAACCAGCGTCAGCTTGCGCTCGAAACCCTTGGTCACGCCGTGCACGGCATTCGCGATAATCGCGCGCATCGTGCCCGACAGTGCATTTGCTTCGCGGCTTTCGTTCACCGGCGACAGGTTCAGCGTGCCGTCGTTGTTCGCCACGTTCACGAGCGGATTGATCGCTTGCGTGATGGTGCCCAGCGGGCCCTTGACGGTGATTGCACCGTCGGCCAGCTTGACTTCCGCGCCTTGCAGCGCGATCGGGCTCTTACCTACTCGAGACATGTTTCTCTCTCCTCGGCTTTAAGCGACGTAGCAGATGACTTCGCCGCCGACGCCGGTAGCGCGCGCCTTGCGGTCGGTCATCACGCCCTTCGGCGTCGACACGATTGCCACACCGAGGCCATTCATGACCTGCGGAATGTCGTTACGGCCGCGGTACACGCGCAGGCCAGGCTTCGACACGCGTTCGATGCGTTCGATGACCGGACGGCCAGCGTAGTACTTCAGCGCGATATTCAGTTCGGACTTCGCACCTTCCGCCTTAACGGCGAAATCGTCGATATAGCCTTCGTCTTTCAGGACTTGCGCGATTGCAACCTTGACTTTCGACGAGGGCATCGACACCGATACCTTCTCGACCATCTGCCCATTGCGGATGCGAGTCAGCATATCGGCGATAGGATCACTCATGCTCATTTACGTTTCTCCTATTACCAGCTCGCCTTGGTCAGGCCAGGAATCTCGCCACGGAATGCGATTTCACGAATCTTGTTACGCGCGAGGCCGAATTTACGGAACGTGCCACGCGGACGGCCCGTGATCGCGCAGCGGTTACGCTGGCGGGTCGGGTTTGCGTTGCGGGGCAGTTGCTGCAGCTCAAGGCGTGCTTCGTAGCGCTCTTCTTCCGACTTGCTTTGGTCTTCGACGATCGCCTTCAGCGCATCGCGCTTTGCTGCGAACTTCGCGACCAGGCGGGCGCGCTTCTTTTCACGTTCGATCAGTGCCAGTTTAGCCACGGTAACCTCAGTTTCTGAACGGGAACTTGAAGCTGGCGAGCAGAGCCTTTGCTTCGTCGTCGGTCTTCGCAGTCGTCGTGATGCTGATGTTCAGCCCACGCAGTGCGTCGATCTTGTCGTAGTCGATTTCGGGGAAAATGATCTGCTCTTTCACACCGATGTTGTAGTTGCCACGGCCATCGAAAGCACGACCCGACACACCGCGGAAGTCACGCACGCGGGGCAGCGCAACCGTCACGAAACGGTCGAGGAATTCGTACATCGCTTGGCCACGCAGCGTCACCATCGCGCCGATCGGGTAGCCCTGGCGGATCTTGAAGCCTGCGATTGCCTTGCGCGCCTTCGTCACGACCGGCTTCTGACCAGCGATCTTCGTGAGGTCGCCGACGGCGTTCTCGATGATCTTCTTGTCAGCGATCGCTTCGCCAAGACCCATGTTCAGCGTGATCTTGGTGATGCGCGGCACTTCCATGACCGACTTGTAACCGAACTTCTCGATCAGGCCGGGCACAACCTTTTCTTTGTAAAACTCTTGAAAACGAGCCATTTTTTACTCCGCTGCGTCAGGCGCTCAGTACAGCACCGGTCGTCTTCAGGAAGCGAACCTTCTTGCCTTCCTCGACCTTGATGCCAACACGCGACGCCTTGCCATTCGCGTCGACCAGTGCGACGTTCGAAATATGCAGGGGCATCGTCTTCGCTTCCACGCCACCCGTCGTACCCTTCATCGGGTTCGGCTTCACATGCTTCTTGACGAGGTTGATACCTTCAACCGTCACATGCTCTGCACCGACAGCCAGCACGACGCCGCGCTTGCCCTTGTCCTTGCCAGTGACGATGATGACTTCGTCACCTTTGCGAATCTTGTTCATCGCGACTCCTTACAGCACTTCCGGCGCCAGCGAAACGATCTTCATGAATCGTTCGCTACGCAGCTCACGCGTCACCGGCCCGAAGATACGGGTGCCGATCGGCTCGAGCTTGTTATTCAAAAGCACAGCGGCGTTGCCGTCGAACTTGATCAGCGAGCCGTCTTGACGGCGCACGCCCTTGGCGGTGCGAACCACCACGGCGTTGTAAATTTCGCCTTTCTTCACGCGCCCGCGCGGCGTTGCCTCTTTGACGCTCACCTTGATGATGTCGCCAATGCCGGCATAACGACGCTTCGAGCCGCCGAGCACCTTGATGCACAGAACTTCACGTGCACCCGTGTTGTCGGCTACTTCGAGCCGAGATTCGGTCTGGATCATGGTTTGTCTTTCCCAACTTAATCCGGATGCACCACCATGATGCACTCGGTCAGTCTTGGTCCCGTCAGCCAATCGGCTGCTTGGGTTGGAACAGCAGCGACGGCAAACGAAACCCGCCATCGCAATTCGGTGAATCTTTCGGACAGGCAGGCGCCAGTCCGCTTCCCCCACCAACTTCGCCCGCGACGGGGCTCCCATAAAGAGGGAAGACCAGGATTATAACAAATAATCCTGGTCACGCAAGCAAATACTTTGCGATTTCAAGCACTTCGCGGAGAAGTGCCTGTTACTGCCTACTGCGCTACCCGCTTAGATGACGCGAGCTGCTTCGACGAGGCGCGACACCGTCCAGGCCTTCGTCTTCGAAACAGGACGAGTTTCCTGGATTTCGACGAGATCGCCTTCGTTGTAGGTGTTCGCTTCATCGTGCGCGTGGTACTTCTTCGAGCGCACGACATACTTGCCGTAGATCGGGTGCTTGACGCGGTGCTCGATCAGCACGGTGACGGTCTTGTCCATCTTGTTGCTGACGACCCGACCGACCAGCGTCCGCTTCAGCGAGGTTTTCACGCTATCGTTCATTTCTGGTTCGCCTTCTGAGTCATGACGGTCCGCACACGTGCGATGTCGCGACGAACCTTCTTCAGCTGGCTCGTGTTCGTGAGCTGCTGGGTCGCGAGTTGCATGCGCAGGCCGAATTGCGCCTTCAGCAGGTCCGCCAGCTCCTTGTTGAGCGCGGCCTGGTCTTTCTGGAGAAGTTCGGAAGCCTTCATATTTTCTCCTTAGGCGCCGAGCTGGCGCACGATGAACGCCGTCTTCAGCGGCAGCTTGGCTGCAGCCAGACGGAACGCTTCGCGTGCCAGTTCTTCGGTTACGCCGTCCATTTCATAGAGCATCTTGCCCGGCTGAATCTCGGCGACGTAGTACTCCGGGTTACCCTTACCGTTACCCATACGTACTTCGGCCGGCTTCTGCGAAATCGGCTTGTCCGGGAAGATCCGGATCCAGATGCGGCCGCCACGCTTGATGTGACGCGTCATTGCACGACGCGCCGCTTCAATCTGGCGTGCGGTCAAACGACCGCGACCGATAGCCTTCAGGCCGAATTCACCGAACGACACTGCGTTGCCGCGCGTCGCCTTGCCGGTGTTACGACCCTTCTGCTCTTTACGATACTTTCTGCGTTTCGGTTGCAGCATCGTTATTCTCCAGTCTTGCCGTCTTCGGGCTTGCCGGCGCCACGGCGCGGTGCGCCACGACGAGCACCCGGAGCGCCGCCTTCGCCGTCACGGCGCGGACGACGGTCGCCCGGACGCGCATTGCGACGCGGACGCTTGTCTTCGGCTACTTCTTCCACCACCGGTGCGTCGTTGCGGCCGAGCGTATCGCCCTTGTAAACCCACACCTTGACGCCGATGATCCCGTAGGTCGTCTTCGCTTCCGAAGTCGCGTAGTCGATGTCGGCACGCAGCGTGTGAAGGGGCACGCGACCTTCGCGATACCACTCCGTACGAGCGATTTCGATACCGTTCAGGCGGCCTGCGCTCATGATCTTGATGCCCTGGGCACCCAGACGCATCGCGTTCTGCATCGCACGCTTCATCGCGCGACGGAACATGATCCGGCGCTCGAGCTGTTGCGTGATCGAGTCAGCGATCAGCTGAGCATCGGTTTCCGGCTTGCGGATTTCTTCGATGTTGACGTGAACCGGAACGCCCATGCGGCGTTGCAGTTCCGTCTTCAGCTGCTCGATATCCTCGCCCTTCTTGCCGATGACCACACCCGGACGCGAGCTGTAAATCGTGATGCGCGCGTTCTTCGCCGGACGCTCGATGACGACCCGACCGACCGAAGCGTTCTTCAGCTTCTTCTTCAGGTATTCACGAACACCGATGTCTTCCTGCAGCATCGCCGCGAAATTGTTGTTGTTCGCGTACCAACGCGAAGCCCAATTGCGGCTGACAGCCAGGCGGAAGCCAGTCGGATGAATTTTCTGTCCCATCGTATGGCTCCTTAATTCCCGACCGTCACAGTGATGTGACAGGATTGCTTCTCGATGCGGTTACCGCGGCCCTTGGCGCGCGCGGTGAAACGCTTGAGCGATGCAGCCTTGTCGACGTAGATGCTCTTGATCTTGAGCTCGTCGATATCGGCGCCTTCGTTGTGCTCCGCATTCGCGATTGCCGACAGCACAACCTTCTTCACGATGCCAGCCGCTTTCTTCGGCGAGAACGTCAGAACGTTCAGCGCCTTGTCGACCGGCAAACCGCGGATCTGGTCAGCCACAAGGCGCGTTTTCTGCGCCGAGATGCGGGCACCGCGATGAATTGCTTTCACTTCCATCTTGATTGCCCCTTATTTCTTGGCCTTCTTGTCGGCTGCGTGACCCTTGAACGTACGGGTCAGTGCGAACTCGCCAAGCTTGTGGCCGACCATGTTTTCCGAGATGTACACCGGAACGTGTTGACGGCCGTTGTGAACAGCGATCGTCAGGCCGATGAAATCCGGCAGAATCGTCGAGCGACGCGACCAGGTCTTGATCGGCTTTTTGTCGCGCGAAGCTGCAGCCGCCTCAACTTTCTTCAGCAAATGGGCGTCGCAGAACGGACCTTTTTTAACAGAACGTGCCATTGCCTACTCCTTAACGCTTGTGACGGCGCTGGACGATCATCGTCGTCGTGCGCTTGTTGCTACGGGTGCGATAACCCTTAGCCGGCGTACCCCACGGGCTAACCGGATCGCGACCTGCAGCCGTCTTGCCCTCACCACCACCGTGCGGGTGATCAACCGGGTTCATCGCAACGCCACGCACCGTCGGGCGGATACCGCGCCAGCGGTTCGCGCCAGCCTTGCCGATCTGGCGCAGGCTATGCTCTTCGTTGCCGACTTCACCGATCGTTGCACGGCACTCGATGTGCACGCGGCGGATTTCGCCCGAACGCAGACGAACCTGCGCGTAGACGCCTTCACGTGCGAGCAGCATGGCCGACGTACCAGCCGAACGCGCCATTTGCGCGCCCTTGCCCGGCAGCATCTCGATGCAGTGGATCGTCGTACCGACCGGAATGTTGCGGATCGGCAGCGTGTTGCCTGCACGGATCGGCGCTTCCGAACCCGACATCAGCTGTTGGCCGACCGTCAGGCCCTTCGGGGCGATGATGTAGCGACGTTCGCCGTCTGCGTAGAGCACCAGCGCGATGTTCGCGCTACGGTTCGGGTCGTACTCGAGACGCTCGACCTTTGCCGGGATGCCATCCTTCGTGCGACGGAAATCGACGATACGATAGTGTTGCTTGTGACCACCACCCTTGTGACGCGTGGTGATACGACCGTTGTTGTTACGGCCGGCGGTCGAGCTCTGCGAGTCGAGCAGTGCCGCGAACGGCTTGCCCTGGTGCAGGTTCTTGTTGACCACCTTGACCATCGCGCGGCGACCCGGCGATGTCGGCTTAACTTTAACGATTGCCATGATTACTTGGCCTCCGCTTCAAAGTTGATTTCCTGGCCGGGCTTCAGGCAAACGTACGCCTTCTTCACGTCCTTGCGGC
This sequence comes from Burkholderia sp. Ac-20345, assembly GCF_017104825.1. Taxonomy (NCBI): domain Bacteria; kingdom Pseudomonadati; phylum Pseudomonadota; class Betaproteobacteria; order Burkholderiales; family Burkholderiaceae; genus Burkholderia; species Burkholderia sp. Ac-20345. The sequence continues at coordinate 28,001 of NZ_JAAGPO010000063.1, forward strand.
GGCCCATCGAACGGCCAAAGCGCTTTTGCTTGCCCTTCTGAACCAGCACGTTGACGGAATCAACTTCAACCTTGAACAGCAGCTCGACAGCTGCCTTCACTTCCTGCTTCGTGGCATCCGGTGCGACTTCGAACACGACTTGCTCGTTCTTGTCGGCAACCAGCGTCGCCTTTTCCGAGATCACCGGCGCGAGCAGGACCTGCATCAAACGATGATCGTTCTTGCGAATCTCGCTCATGACAGCAACTCCTCGATCTGGGCGACCGCAGCCTTCGTGACCAGCACTTTCTTGAAGTAGATCAGCGACAGCGGGTCAGCGTAGCGCGGCTCGACAATCGCCACGTGCGGCAGGTTGCGCGAAGCCAGGTACAGGTTCTCGTCGACCGTATCCGTAATGATCAGCACGGAGTCGAGACCCATGGTCTTGAATTTTTCGGCCAGCAGCTTGGTCTTCGGCGCTTCGAGGATGATGTCCTCGACGACCGACAGACGGCCTTCACGGGCCAGCTGCGAGAAGATCGAGCAGAGACCTGCGCGATGCATCTTCTTGTTGACCTTGTGCGAGAAGTTTTCTTCCGGCGAATTCGGGAAGATACGACCACCGCCACGCCACAACGGGCTCGACGACATACCGGCACGAGCGCGGCCCGTACCCTTCTGGCGCCACGGCTTCTTCGTCGTGTGCTTGACTTGCTCACGGTCCTTCTGTGCGCGGTTACCCTGGCGAGCATTCGCCTGGTAAGCGACGACGACCTGGTGGATCAGTGCTTCGTTGTAGTCACGACCGAACACGACGTCCGATGCGTTGACCACTGCACCTTCCTGACCATTTTCGTTCAGGAGCTTGAGTTCCATTATTTCGCCCCCTTGGTCTTGACGGCCGGCGTCACGAAGACCTTGCCGCCCTTCGCGCCCGGAATCGCACCCTTCACGAGCAGCAGCTTGCGCTCTGCGTCGATACGAGCGATTTCGAGGTTCTGCACCGTCACCGTCACGTCACCCATGTGACCCGTCATGCGTTTACCCGGGAAAACACGACCCGGATCCTGCGCCATACCGATCGAGCCCGGCACGTTGTGCGAGCGCGAGTTACCGTGCGTAGCACGGCCGGAGGAGAAGTTGTAACGCTTGATCGTACCGGCGTAGCCCTTACCGATCGACACGCCTTGCACGTCGACCTTCTGGCCCACTTCGAAAAGATCAGCACCGACCACGGCGCCATTCGACAGCTCAGCTGCCTTGGCCGCGTCAATGCGGAATTCCTTGAGGATTTCACCGGCTTCGACACCGGCTTTGGCGAGATGACCTGCCAGCGGCTTCGTCACGCGCGAGGCACGACGGGAGCCGAATGCAACCTGCACGGCCGTGTAGCCGTCGGTTTCAACAGTCTTGATCTGCGTCACGCGGTTGTCCGACACGTCCAGCACGGTGACGGGAATCGAATCCCCTTCCGCCGTGAAGATACGGGTCATGCCAACCTTGCGACCTACGAGTCCAAGGCTCATCATTTTCTCCATTCCCGACTGCGATTGGTCGGGGCTGATTTACAAAATGCCGGGCACGCAAGGCCCAACTTTTTTACGCGAATACGCGAAAAGCCAAGCATTATAGCCCGCCTTCGCGTTTTCCGCAAGCAATCAAAGACTTAGCGCCGCCCGGCAAGCCGATTGGCGCTGGAAGCCTTACTGCAGCTTGATTTCCACGTCGACGCCAGCCGGCAGATCGAGCTTCATCAGCGCGTCAACCGTCTTGTCGGTCGGATCGACGATGTCCATCAGGCGCTGGTGGGTACGGATTTCGAGCTGATCGCGCGACGTCTTGTTGACGTGCGGCGAACGCAGGATGTCAAAACGCTGAATGCGCGTCGGCAGCGGCACCGGGCCACGGACGATTGCGCCAGTCCGCTTTGCGGTATCGACGATTTCGGCAGCCGATTGATCGATCAGACGATAGTCGAAAGCCTTCAGGCGAATGCGGATTTTCTGTTGCTGCATGACAATTCCCTGGAAAGAGCGAGGCGATGTTGCATCGCCGAACACTAAAAGAACGTGAAACATGACGCCTGCGGGGAGCGAGACATCAGGTTCCGGACGGTACTTCCACTACTAAGCCCGCGATTCTACACGAAATTCTGGAGCGATGGTGCGAACTTCTCGCCCCGCGCTTCGGCGTGGCGGAAAAACAAAACCGGGTGCCAGCGCAAGCTGGACACCCGGTTTCGACGGTACGGACTGCATACCGCGGAATCGCGGACCCCGTAGGGATCCGCGGATCGTCGATATTACTCGATGATCTTGGCGACGACGCCGGCGCCGACCGTACGGCCGCCTTCGCGGATTGCGAAGCGCAGACCTTCTTCCATCGCGATCGGAGCAATCAGCTTCACCGTGATCGACACGTTGTCGCCCGGCATCACCATTTCCTTGTCCTTCGGCAGCTCGATCGAGCCCGTCACGTCCGTCGTACGGAAGTAGAACTGCGGACGGTAGTTGTTGAAGAACGGCGTGTGACGGCCGCCTTCGTCCTTGCTCAGCACGTACACTTCAGCCGTGAAGTGCGTGTGCGGCGTGATCGAACCCGGCTTCGCCAGAACCTGGCCACGCTCCACGTCTTCACGCTTCGTGCCGCGCAGCAGGATACCAACGTTGTCGCCTGCTTGACCTTGGTCCAGCAGCTTGCGGAACATTTCAACGCCCGTGCAGGTCGTCTTCACCGTCGGCTTGATACCGACGATTTCGATTTCTTCGCCGACCTTCACGATGCCGCGCTCGACGCGACCCGTCACAACCGTACCACGGCCCGAGATCGAGAACACGTCTTCCACCGGCATCAGGAACGCGCCGTCAACTGCACGCTCCGGCGTCGGGATGTACGTGTCCAGCGCGTCGGCCAGGCTCATGATCGCCACTTCGCCCAGCTCGCCCGTGTCGCCTTCCAGCGCCAGCTTTGCCGAACCCTTCACGATCGGCGTGTCGTCGCCCGGGAAGTCGTACTTCGACAGGAGTTCGCGAACTTCCATCTCGACCAGCTCGAGCAGTTCAGCGTCGTCCACCATGTCGCACTTATTCAGGAACACGATGATGTACGGAACGCCAACCTGACGCGCCAGCAGGATGTGCTCACGCGTTTGCGGCATCGGGCCGTCTGCTGCCGAGCAAACCAGGATCGCGCCGTCCATCTGCGCTGCGCCCGTGATCATGTTCTTCACATAGTCAGCGTGGCCCGGGCAGTCGACGTGTGCGTAGTGGCGGTTAGCCGTTTCGTACTCGACGTGTGCCGTGTTGATCGTGATGCCGCGCGCCTTTTCTTCCGGTGCCGCGTCGATCTGGTCGTATGCCTTCGCTTCGCCGCCGAACTTCTTCGTCAGAACCGTCGTGATCGCTGCCGTCAGCGTCGTCTTGCCGTGGTCAACGTGACCAATCGTACCAACGTTCACGTGCGGCTTGGTCCGCTCGAATTTACCTTTTGCCATGATTCTCTTCTTTCAAAAATAATCGATTGTGATAACGAATTACTTCGTCTTCGCGCTGATGATCGCTTCTGCAACGTTCTTCGGAGCTTCAGCGTAGTGCTTGAATTCCATCGTGTACGTTGCGCGACCCTGCGTCAGCGAACGCAGCGACGTCGAGTAGCCGAACATTTCCGACAGCGGCACTTCGGCGCGCACGATCTTGCCGCCGCCAACCATGTCGTCCATACCCTGGATGATGCCGCGACGACCCGACAGGTCGCCCATCACGTTACCCATGAAGTCTTCCGGCGTTTCCACTTCCACGGCCATCATCGGCTCGAGCAGAACCGGATCCGCACGACGCATCGCTTCCTTGAACGCCATCGAACCGGCCATGCGGAACGCATTTTCGTTCGAGTCGACGTCGTGGTACGAACCGAACGTCAGCGTGACCTTCACGTCGACAACCGGGAAGCCAGCCAGCACGCCGCTCTTCAGCGTTTCCTGGATACCCTTGTCAACCGACGGGATGTATTCACGCGGAATCACGCCGCCCTTGATCGCGTCGACGAACTCGTAGCCCTTGCCCAGTTCGCTGCGCTCGAGCGTAATGACCGCATGGCCGTACTGACCACGACCACCCGACTGCTTGACGAACTTGCCTTCGACATCGGCAGCCGACTTGCGAATGGTTTCGCGGTATGCCACCTGCGGCTTGCCGACGGTCGCTTCCACGCCGAATTCGCGCTTCATCCGGTCGACCAGAATTTCGAGGTGGAGCTCGCCCATGCCCGAAATGATGGTTTGACCCGATTCTTCGTCGGTCTGCACGCGGAACGACGGATCTTCCTGAGCGAGACGGTTGAGCGCCAGGCCCATCTTTTCCTGGTCAGCCTTCGTCTTCGGCTCGACGGCCTGCGAAATCACCGGCTCCGGGAAAATCATGCGTTCGAGCACGATCGGATGTGCCGGATCGCACAGCGTGTCGCCCGTGGTCGCTTCCTTCAGGCCGACCGCAGCAGCGATGTCGCCTGCGCGAACTTCCTTGATTTCTTCGCGCTGGTTCGCGTGCATCTGCAGAATACGGCCGAGACGTTCCTTCTTGTCCTTGGTCGCATTGAGCAGCGTGTCGCCCGAATTGACGACGCCCGAGTAGACGCGGAAGAAGATCAGCTGGCCGACGAACGGGTCGGTCATGATCTTGAACGCGAGTGCCGAGAACTTCTCGTCGTCGGACGCACGGCGTTCCGTCTTCTCGCCATTTTCGAGTTCACCCGTAACCGGCGGGATGTCGATCGGCGACGGCAGGAAATCGATCACGGCGTCGAGCATACGCTGCACGCCCTTGTTCTTGAATGCGGTACCGCACAGCATCGGCTGAATTTCGCACGCGATCGTACGGTCACGCAGACCCTTCAAGATCTCGGCTTCGGCCAGGTCGCCCGCTTCGAGATACTGATTCATCAGCTCTTCGCTCGACTCGGCAGCCGCTTCGACCATCTTTTCACGCCATTCATTGCACGTGTCGACGAGTTCCGCCGGGATGTCCACGTAGTCGAACTTGGTACCTTGCGATGCCTCGTCCCAAATGATCGCCTTCATCTTGATCAGGTCGACGACACCCTTGAAGCCTTCTTCCGCACCGATCGGCACCACGACCGGAACCGGGTTCGCCTTCAGGCGCAGACGGAGCTGGTCGTAGACCTTGAAGAAGTTCGCGCCGGTACGGTCCATCTTGTTGACGAACGCGAGACGGGGCACCTTGTACTTGTTCGCCTGGCGCCACACCGTTTCCGACTGCGGCTGCACGCCGCCCACTGCGCAATACACCATGCATGCGCCGTCGAGCACGCGCATCGAGCGCTCGACTTCAATCGTGAAGTCGACGTGGCCCGGGGTGTCGATGATGTTGATGCGGTGTTCCGGACGGTCGCCGGCCATACCCTTCCAGAAGGCGGTGGTAGCAGCGGACGTGATCGTGATGCCACGCTCCTGTTCCTGCTCCATCCAGTCCATCGTGGCTGCGCCGTCGTGGACTTCACCGATCTTGTGGTTCACACCGGTGTAAAACAGAATGCGCTCGGTCGTCGTCGTTTTGCCGGCGTCGATGTGAGCGCTAATACCGATATTGCGGTAGCGCTCGATAGGAGTCTTGCGAGCCACTTTGATCCTCTACTGGGATGGCACGATGCAGCGCCGCTGCATCATGCTTCAACACAAACGGGCGAGGCGCCTGAAAAGCGCACCCGCCCGGAATTTATTTCCGCTAAAAGCCCAGCCAGGCGCTTAGAAACGGAAATGCGAGAACGCGCGGTTGGCTTCTGCCATGCGGTGAACTTCGTCGCGCTTCTTCATCGCGCCGCCACGGCCTTCGGCCGCTTCGGAGAGTTCACCTGCCAGGCGCAGGGCCATCGACTTCTCGCTACGCTTCTTCGCAGCCTCACGCAGCCAGCGCATCGCCAATGCCATACGACGCGACGGGCGCACTTCGACCGGAACTTGATAGTTGGCACCACCAACGCGACGGCTCTTCACTTCGACCACCGGCTTGACGTTGTTGAGCGCAACCGTGAACACTTCCAGCGGGTCCTTGCCACCCTTGGTCTGGATTTGTTCGAATGCGCCATAAACGATGCGCTCTGCGACCGACTTCTTGCCGGACAGCATCAGCATGTTCATGAACTTGGCTACATCAACGTTACCGAACTTCGGATCCGGCAACACTTCCCGCTTGGGGACTTCGCGACGACGCGGCATGATTCTTCCTTTACTTGTTCAGTTGGAGCTGGTTCCAGCTCCGCGGCCACCAACAAACCCGATCACATCTTCACGACTAACCAGCTTGGCCGGGTGACCACTTACTCGACAGCACCGGCAATCCGGCACTCCCGCCTTGACCGCCCTACGGCGATCCCTGATCAAAAACTGCTTACTTGGCAGCCTTTGCACGCTTCGCGCCGTACTTCGAGCGCGCTTGCTTACGGTCCTTGACGCCCTGGGTATCCAGCGAGCCGCGAACCATGTGGTAACGCACACCCGGCAAGTCTTTCACACGGCCGCCGCGGATCAGCACAACCGAGTGTTCCTGCAGGTTGTGGCCTTCACCGCCGATGTACGAAATCACTTCGAAGCCGTTCGTCAGACGAACCTTGGCGACCTTACGGAGTGCCGAGTTCGGCTTCTTCGGCGTCGTCGTGTACACACGGGTGCACACGCCGCGACGCTGGGGGCAGTCCTGCAGGGCCGGGCTCTTGCTCTTCGTCGTTTCCGACTGACGGCCTTTGCGAACCAGTTGGTTGATGGTTGGCATTGTTTATTCCTGAAATTGAACAAAATCTGCGCATCGATTTCGGGCAAAGCGAGAATCGGCGCACAGTTGACTTCCGAACCGGCGAAACGGGGCGAACTTTCGAACGCAACTCGGCCCGCCGAATACCGGAACCCAGCATGATATTCCGGAAATACCAACTAAGTCAACGGCTTGCGTGATTCGCCGGTCAGACGCGTGGTTTACCGGAAGGGTCGGAACGCCTGTGTCAGGCCGACTCGACGACGTCGATGATCTCGTCGCCGAAGCGCTCCAGCTTGCGCACACCCATGCCGGGGATATGGCGCAGGTCGTCGATCGTCTCCGGCGCGTTGCGTGCGATCTCGGCGAGCGTCGCGTCGTGGAAAATCACGTAGGCCGGCACGCCGTCCGTCTTCGCGGTTTCCGCTCGCCATGCGCGCAGTGCATCCCATCGCGCGCGCTCACGCGTGCCCATGCCGGCCGTCGGATCGACTCGCGTACCGCTGCGGCTCGACGACTGGCGCGTGCGCTGCGGCTTCACGTAGCGGCGCAGCGTGACCTTCTCCTCGTTCTTCAGCACGGGCTTCGCGGCCTCGGTCAGCACGAGCGCGCCGAAGCCGCCATGATCGACGGCCAGGTAGCCGTACGCGACGAGCTGCCGGAAAATCGCGCGCCACTCGGGCTCCGACAGCGACGCGCCGATCCCGAAGGTCGTGAGCTGGTCGTGGCCGCGCTGCAACACCTTCTCGGTGCGCCCGCCGCGCAGGATCTCGATCAGATGGCTCGAGCCGAAATTGAAGCCGCTCGCGCGCTGCGCGCGGAACACGCAGGACAGCGCCATCTGCGCCTCACGCGTGGCGTCCCACGAATCGGGCGGCTCGAGGCACGTGTCGCAGTTGCCGCACGGCTTGCTCTCCTCGCCGAAGTAGTTCAGCAGCCGCACGCGGCGGCACGAGATCGTCTCGCACAGCCCGAGCAGCGCGTCGAGCTTCGACGTCTGGACGCGCTTGTGCGCGTCGTCCGCATCGGACTCGTCGATCATCTTGCGCTGCTGGACGACGTCGCCGAGACCGTACGCCATCCACGCATTCGCGGGCATCCCGTCGCGGCCGGCGCGGCCCGTTTCCTGGTAGTAACCTTCGACGCTCTTCGGCAGATCCAGGTGCGCGACGAAGCGCACATCCGGCTTGTCGATGCCCATGCCGAACGCGATCGTCGCGCACATCACGATGCCTTCCTCGCGCTGGAACATTTCCTGGTGCTTCTGCCGCACCTCGAACTCCATCCCCGCGTGATACGGCAGCGCGCGCACGCCCTGCGCCTTAAGCCATTCGGCCGTTTCCTCGACCTTGCGGCGCGACAGGCAATAGACGACGCCCGCATCCGTCGTACCGTCGGCATTCGTGTGTTCGGCGCGGATGAAATCGAGCAGCTGCGAACGCGCGTTGTCCTTTTCGACGATCCGGTAGCGGATGTTCGGGCGGTCGAAGCTCGACACGAACACGCGCGCGTCGTCGAGCGCGAGACGATGGATGATCTCGTCGCGCGTGATCGCATCGGCCGTGGCCGTCAGCGCGACGCGCGGCACCGACGGAAACCGCTCGTGCAGCACCGACAGCTGGATGTATTCCGGGCGGAAATCGTGCCCCCATTGCGACACGCAGTGCGCTTCGTCGATCGCGAACAGGCCGATCTTCGCGCGCTCGAGCAGATCGAGGAAGCGCCCCGTCATCAGCCGTTCCGGCGCGACGTACAGCAGGTCGATTTCGCCTTCGCGCAGCGCGCGCTCGGTCGCCGCGGCTTCGGCGCCCGACAACGTCGAATTCAGGTATGCCGCGCGCACGCCCACTTCGCTCAGTGCGGCGACCTGGTCCTGCATCAGCGCAATCAACGGCGACACGACGATGCCGGCGCCCTGCCCGGCCTCGCGACGCAGCAGCGCCGGGATCTGGTAGCACAGCGACTTGCCGCCGCCGGTCGGCATCAGCACGAGGCAATCGCCGCCGCCGGCGACGTGTTCGACGATCTCGCCCTGCTGGCCGCGAAATGCGGGATAACCAAATACTTCGTCGAGGATTTCGAGGGCGCGGGACATGAATGAGGGCTGGGACGGCTAAACGATGACCGCAATTTTAACAACCCGCTCGCTCGACGCGTGGCGAATCGTGCGGTTTTGGCCGATCGGCCAGGATTCGTTCACGCACATGACGGGCCTGCGGCGGCTGCACGGCAGGCCCGTCATGTGCGCGAACGACAGATGAAAAAAAACCGCCCGGCGGAACCGGGCGGTTTCGGTGACAGCGAGGTAAGGCAAGGCGGCTCGCGCCGCCCGCACTTACTCGGCTGCCGGGTGTTGCTGCGGCTCTTCTGCCGGCGCGCTCGGCGTGCCGAAGTCGAACGATTCTTCCGCTGCGATCTGGTCGAAACGCTCGCGATCCGACGATTCCTTCGCCTTGCGTGCCTTATGGAACGCGAGACCCGTACCGGCCGGAATCAGACGGCCGACGATCACGTTTTCCTTCAGGCCACGCAGATCGTCGCGCTTGCCCATGATCGCCGCTTCGGTCAGCACGCGGGTCGTTTCCTGGAACGATGCCGCGGAGATGAACGAGTCGGTCGACAGCGATGCCTTCGTGATACCGAGCAGCACGTTGTCGTACGAAGCCGGACGCTTGTCCTCGGCGATCATGCGATCGTTCTCGTCCAGCATGTCGGAACGTTCGACCTGTTCGCCCGGGATGAAGCGCGTATCGCCGTTGTCGGTGATCTGCACACGACGCAGCATCTGGCGAACGATCACCTCGATGTGCTTGTCGTTGATCTTCACGCCCTGCAGACGATACACGTCCTGCACTTCGTCGACGATGTAGCGCGACAGCGCCTCGATACCCTGCAGACGCAGGATGTCGTGCGGATCGGCCGGACCGTCCACGATCATTTCGCCCTTGTTGACGACCTGAGCATCGTGAACCAGAACCTGCTTTTCCTTCGCGATCAGGAACTCGTGCTGGTTGCCCTCGAGATCCGTGATGACGAGACGCTGCTTGCCCTTCGTGTCCTTACCGAACGACGTCGTACCGGTGACTTCCGCGAGAATGCCGGCATCCTTCGGCGAACGTGCTTCGAACAGCTCCGCCACCCGCGGCAGACCGCCGGTAATGTCACGCGTCTTCTGCGCTTCCGTCGGGATACGTGCGAGCACTTCACCGACCTGCACCTGCTGGCCATCCTTCACGGTGATCAGTGCGCCGACCTGGAAGCCGATCTGCACTGCGTGCTCCGTGCCCGGAATCTTCACTTCGTCGCCGTTCGCGTCGAGCAGCTTGACCTGCGGACGCACGCTCTTCGAAGCTTGCGAGCCACGACGCTTCACGTCGATCACGACCAGCGTCGACAGGCCGGTCACGTCGTCGATCTGCTTCGCGACGGTCACGCCTTCCTCGACGTTCTCGAACTTCACCGTACCACCGTACTCGGTGATGATCGGACGCGTCAGCGGATCCCACGTGGCGAGCTGCGTGCCTGCCTTGATGGTCACGCCGTCGAGCTGCAGCAGCGTCGCGCCGTACGGCACTTTGTGACGCTCGCGCTCGCGACCGAAGTCGTCGGTGATCATCGCTTCGCCCGAACGGGAAATGACGATCTGCTCGCCCTTCGCGTTCGTGACGTAGCGCATCGTCGCCGTGAAGCGCACGATACCGTTGCTCTTCGCTTCGACCGACGAAGCCACTGCCGCACGCGATGCCGCACCACCGATGTGGAACGTACGCATCGTCAGCTGCGTGCCCGGTTCACCGATCGACTGTGCCGCGATCACGCCGACTGCTTCGCCGACGTTCACGAGCGAGCCGCGGCCGAGGTCACGGCCGTAGCAGGCCGCGCACAGGCCGTAACGCGTTTCGCAGGTCAGCGGCGTGCGCACGCGCACTTCGTCGATGCCGAGGCGTTCGATTTCCTCGACCGCCGTTTCGTCGAGCAGCGTGCCCGATTCGTACACCGTTTCCTGCGTTTCCGGGTTCACGACGTCCGCGACCGCGACGCGGCCGAGGATACGGTCGCGCAGCGCTTCGACAACTTCACCGCCTTCGACCAGCGCCTTCATCGCGACGCCGTTCGACGTGCCGCAATCGTCTTCCACCACGACCAGATCCTGCGTGACGTCGACGAGACGACGCGTCAGGTAACCCGAGTTCGCGGTCTTCAGTGCCGTATCAGCCAGACCCTTACGTGCACCGTGGGTCGAGATGAAGTACTGCAACACGTTCAGACCTTCGCGGAAGTTCGCGGTAATCGGCGTCTCGATAATCGAGCCGTCCGGCTTCGCCATCAGGCCACGCATACCGGCCAGCTGACGAATCTGAACCGCCGAACCCCGGGCGCCCGAGTCGGCCATCATGTAGATCGAGTTGAACGACTCCTGGCGCGTTTCCTTGCCGTCGCGGTCCGTCACCGGCTCCGTCGACAGCTGCTCCATCATCGCCTTGCCGACCGCTTCCGACGTTGCCGACCAGATGTCGACCACGTTGTTGTAGCGTTCCTGCGCGGTGACGAGACCCGACATGTACTGACGGTCGTACTCCTTCACCTTCTTCGCGGCGTCGCCAACGATCGTTTCCTTCTGCGGCGGCACGAGCATGTCGTCCACGCAGATCGAGATGCCGGCGCGCGTCGCGAGACGGAAACCCGACTGCATCAGCTGGTCGGCAAACACCACCGTCGCGCGCAGACCGCACTTGCGGAACGCCGTGTTGATCAGGCGCGAGATTTCCTTCTTCTTCAGCGGCTTGTTCAGCACCGAGAACGGCAGGCCGTGCGGCAGGATCTCCGACAGGATCGCGCGGCCGACGGTCGTCGCGTACAGCGAGATCTTCGGCACGAATTCCGGCGCGCCTTCCGACGTGTCTTCGTTGCGGACCATTTCGGTGATCCGCACGTTAACGCGCGATGCGAGCTCGACTTCCTTGTTCTCGTACGCGCGGATTGCTTCCGACACGCCCGTGAACGACAGGCCTTCGCCCTTGCCGTTGACCGCTTCGCGGGTCGCGTAGTACAGACCCAGCACGATATCCTGCGACGGCACGATCGACGGATCGCCGTTGGCCGGGAACAGCACGTTGTTCGACGCCAGCATCAGCGTACGCGCTTCCATCTGCGCTTCGAGCGACAGCGGCACGTGAACGGCCATCTGGTCACCGTCGAAGTCGGCGTTGAACGCCGCGCAGACGAGCGGGTGCAGCTGAATTGCCTTACCTTCGATCAGCACCGGCTCAAACGCCTGGATACCGAGACGGTGCAGCGTCGGCGCACGGTTCAGCATCACCGGGTGCTCGCGGATCACCTCTTCGAGGATGTCCCACACCACCGGCGTCTGGTTCTCGACTTCCTTCTTCGCAGCCTTGATGGTCGTCGCGACGCCCATCACTTCCAGCTTGTTGAAGATGAACGGCTTGAACAGTTCGAGCGCCATCAGCTTCGGCAGACCGCACTGGTGCAGCTTCAGCGTCGGGCCGACCACGATGACCGAACGGCCCGAGTAGTCGACGCGCTTGCCCAGCAGGTTCTGACGGAAACGGCCGCCCTTACCCTTGATCATGTCGGCGAGCGACTTCAGCGGACGCTTGTTCGCGCCCGTCATCGCCTTGCCGCGACGACCGTTGTCGAGCAGCGAGTCGACGGCTTCCTGCAGCATCCGCTTTTCGTTGCGGACGATGATTTCAGGCGCCTTCAGCTCGAGCAGACGCTTCAACCGGTTGTTACGGTTGATCACACGGCGATACAGGTCGTTCAGGTCCGACGTCGCGAAACGGCCGCCGTCCAGCGGCACGAGCGGACGCAGTTCCGGCGGCAGCACCGGCAGCACTTCGAGGATCATCCACTCGGGCTTGATGCCCGAGCGCTGGAATGCCTCGAGGACCTTCAGGCGCTTCGCGTACTTCTTGATCTTCGCTTCCGAGCCGGTGTTCTTCAGCTCGGTGCGCAGCGTCTCGACCTGCTCGTCGATGTTGATCGCGCGCAGCAGTTCACGCACGCCTTCCGCGCCCATTTCGGCACGGAATTCGTCGCCGTATTCCTCGACCTTGTTGTAGTAATCCTCTTCGGTCATGATCTGCCGCGCCTTCAGCGGCGTCATGCCCGGTTCGATCACCACATAGGCTTCGAAGTACAGCACGCGTTCGATGTCGCGCAGCGTCATGTCGAGCACCATGCCCAGACGCGACGGCAGCGACTTCAGGAACCAGATGTGCGCGACCGGCGAGGCCAGTTCGATGTGGCCCATCCGTTCGCGACGCACCTTCGCCAGCGTCACTTCAACGCCGCACTTCTCGCAGATCACGCCGCGGTGCTTCAGACGCTTGTACTTGCCGCACAGGCACTCGTAGTCCTTGATCGGCCCGAAGATCTTCGCGCAGAAGAGACCATCGCGTTCCGGCTTGAACGTACGGTAGTTGATGGTCTCCGGCTTCTTCACTTCGCCGAACGACCACGAACGGATCTTGTCCGGCGAGGCCAGACCGATCTTGATCGCGTCGAAAACTTCTTCCTGTTGGACTTGCTTGAATAGATCGAGCAGAGCTTTCATTGCTTTCTCTCCGTAGTCCGATTAATTGCGGTCGAGATCGATATCGATACCGAGCGAGCGGATTTCCTTCACGAGCACGTTGAAGGATTCCGGCATGCCTGCATCGATCACGTGATCGCCCTTGACCAGGTTTTCATAAACCTTGGTACGGCCGTTCACGTCGTCCGACTTCACCGTCAGCATTTCCTGCAGCACGTAGGAGGCGCCGTACGCTTCGAGTGCCCACACTTCCATTTCACCGAAACGCTGGCCACCGAACTGCGCCTTACCACCCAGCGGCTGCTGCGTGACGAGCGAGTACGGGCCGGTCGAACGCGCGTGCATCTTGTCGTCGACCAAGTGGTGCAGCTTCAGGTAGTGCATGTAGCCAAGCGTCACGCGACGTTCGAACATTTCACCCGTGCGGCCGTCGTACAGACGGACCTGGTTCTTCGACGGGTTCATGCCGAGCTGTTCCGCGATGTCGTCCGGGAACGCGAGGTCGAGCATCTTGCCCATTTCTTCCTCGGTCGCACCGTCAAACACCGGCGTTGCGAACGGCACGCCTTCGCGCAGGTTCTTCGCGAGTTCGAGGATCTCGTCGTCGGTGAAGCTTTCCAGATCTTCCTGGCGGCCCGAGTCGTTGTAGATCTTCGTCAGGAACACGCGCAGTTCCTCGATCTTCGTCTGACGCTGCAGCATTTCGCCGATACGCCAGCCGAGGCCCTTCGCGGCCCAGCCGAGGTGCACTTCCAGAACCTGACCCACGTTCATCCGCGACGGAACGCCCAGCGGGTTCAGCACGACGTCTGCCGGACGGCCATCGGCCATGTACGGCATGTCTTCGATCGGGACGATCTTCGACACGACACCCTTGTTACCGTGACGGCCTGCCATCTTGTCGCCAGGCTGCAGGCGACGCTTGACCGCGAGGTACACCTTGACCATCTTCAGCACGCCCGGCGGCAGTTCGTCGCCTTGCGTGAGCTTCTTGCGCTTCTCTTCGAACGCGAGGTCGAACTGGTGACGCTTTTCTTCGATCGAGTTCTTGATCGCTTCGAGCTGCGCCGCTGCTTCGTCGTCCGCGAGGCGGATGTCGAACCAGTGGTAGTGGTCGAGGTCTTCCAGGTAAGCCTGGTCGATCTTCGTACCCTTCGCGAGCTTCTTCGGACCGCCGTTCGCGACCTTGCCCACGAGCATGCGTGCGAGACGCTGGAACGCGTCGCCTTCCACGATGCGCAGCTGGTCGTTCAGGTCGAGACGGTAACGCTTCAGTTCGTCGTCGATGATCTGTTGCGCACGCTTGTCGCGCTGGATGCCTTCACGCGTGAACACCTGGACGTCGATCACGGTGCCGCTCATGCCCGACGGCACGCGCAGCGACGTGTCCTTCACGTCCGAAGCCTTCTCGCCGAAGATCGCGCGCAGCAGCTTCTCTTCCGGCGTCAGCTGGGTCTCGCCCTTCGGCGTGACCTTGCCGACCATCACGTCGCCCGCTTCGACTTCCGCACCGATGTACACGATGCCCGATTCGTCGAGACGGCCGAGCTGGACTTCAGCCAGGTTCGAGATGTCGCGCGTGATTTCTTCCGGCCCGAGCTTCGTGTCACGTGCAACGACGTTCAGCTCTTCGATGTGGATCGACGTGTAGCGATCGTCCGCAACGACCTTCTCCGAGATCAGGATCGAGTCTTCGAAGTTGTAGCCGTTCCACGGCATGAACGCGATCAGCATGTTCTGGCCGAGCGCGAGCTCACCCAGGTCCGTCGAGGCGCCGTCGGCCAGCACGTCGCCGCGCGAGACCTTGTCGCCCATCTTCACGATCGGACGCTGGTTGATGTTCGTGTTCTGGTTCGAACGCGTGTACTTGATCAGGTTGTAGATGTCGACACCGACTTCACCTGCGACCGCTTCGTCGTCGTTCACGCGAATCACGATACGGCCCGCGTCGACATAGTCGACGACGCCGCCGCGGAACGCCTGAACCGTCGTACCCGAGTCGACCGCGCAGGTGCGCTCGATGCCCGTACCGACGACCGGCTTTTCCGGACGCAGACACGGCACGGCCTGACGCTGCATGTTCGAACCCATCAGTGCACGGTTCGCGTCATCGTGTTCAAGGAACGGAATCAACGAAGCTGCAACCGACACGATCTGCGACGGCGCAACGTCCATGTACTGGATGCGGTCCGGCGTGACCATCATCGTTTCGCCGGCTTCACGCGACGACACGAGTTCGTCGATCAGCTGGCCGTTCTCGTCGATCGCGGCGTTCGCCTGCGCGATCATGTAGCGGCCTTCTTCGATCGCCGACAGGTAGTCGATCTGGTCGGTCACCTTGCTGTCCACGACCTTGCGGTACGGCGTCTCGAGGAAGCCGTATTCGTTCAGGTGCGCATACAGTGCGAGCGAGTTGATCAGACCGATGTTCGGACCTTCCGGCGTTTCGATCGGGCACACGCGGCCATAGTGGGTCGGGTGCACGTCACGAACTTCGAAGCCTGCGCGTTCACGCGTCAGACCGCCCGGGCCCAGTGCGGAAACACGGCGCTTGTGCGTGATTTCCGACAGCGGGTTGGTCTGGTCCATGAACTGCGACAGCTGCGACGAACCGAAGAACTCGCGGATCGCCGACGAAATCGGCTTCGAGTTGATCAGGTCATGCGGCATCAGGTTTTCGCTTTCGGCCTGGCCGAGGCGTTCCTTGACCGCGCGCTCGACACGCACGAGACCTGCGCGGAACTGGTTTTCCGCCAGTTCGCCGACGCAACGCACGCGACGGTTGCCGAGGTGGTCGATGTCGTCCACTTCGCCCTTGCCGTTGCGCAGCTCGACGAGGATCTTGATCGTCGCGAGGATGTCGTCGTCCTGCAGCGTCATCGGGCCGGTGATCTCGTCACGGCTGACGCGGCGGTTGAACTTCATACGGCCGACCTTCGACAGGTCGTACGCTTCTTCGCTGTAGAACAGACGATTGAACAGTGCCTCGACCGCTTCTTCGGTCGGCGGCTCGCCCGGACGCATCATGCGGTAGATCGCGATGCGCGCGGCCGTCCTGTCGGTCGTTTCGTCGACACGCAGCGTCGACGAGATGTACGGGCCCTGGTCCAGGTCGTTCGTGTAGAGCGTCTGGATGTCCTTGATGCCCGCTTCGCGCAGCTTCTCGAGCACGCTTTCCGTGACTTCGTCGTTCGCGCTCGCGATCACTTCGCCGGTATCGCCGTCGACGACGTTCTTCGCCAGCACGCGGCCGAGCAGATAGTCTTCCGGCACCGAGATGAACTTGGTCTTGGCGGCTTCGAGGTCGCGAATGTGCTTCGCGTTGATCCGCTTGTCCTTCTGGACGATGACCTTGCCATCACGATCCGTGATGTCGAAACGCGCGACTTCACCACGCAGGCGCTCGGGCACGAACTCGAGTTGTGCGCCTTCGTCCATCAGCGTGAAGTTGTCGAACACGAAGAAGTTCGCGAGGATCTGTTCCGGCGTGAGGCCGATGGCCTTCAGCAGGATCGTGACCGGCATCTTGCGGCGACGGTCGACGCGGAAGTACAGGATGTCCTTCGGATCGAATTCGAAGTCGAGCCACGAGCCGCGGTACGGAATGATCCGTGCCGAGAACAGCAGCTTGCCCGAGCTGTGCGTCTTGCCCTTGTCGTGTTCGAAGAACACGCCCGGCGAACGGTGCAGCTGCGAGACGATGACACGCTCGGTGCCGTTGATGACGAACGAGCCCGTCGGCGTCATGAGCGGCATTTCGCCCATGTACACTTCCTGCTCTTTCACTTCCTTGACGACCGGCTTGTTCGGCGATTCCTTGTCGAGGATGACAAGGCGGACCTTCGCGCGCAGCGCGGAGCAGTACGTCAGGCCACGCTGCTGGCATTCCTTGATGTTGAATGCCGGCGAGGACAGCGCATAGCTCACGAACTCAAGGCGCGCGAAACCGTTGTGCGAAACAATGGGAAATACCGATGTGAACGCGGCCTGCAAACCTTCAGGCTTGCGTTGTGTGGCCGGCACATCGGCTTGCAGAAACGTGCTGAATGATTCAAGCTGGGTAGCCAGCAAGAACGGAACTTGGTGAACGATGGGGCGCTTCGCGAAACTCTTGCGAATGCGCTTCTTCTCGGTGAAGGAATATTGCATACGATCTCCGAATCACGGCGGGTGCTATCGAGGCGGAATACCTTGACGTTTCAAACCCGAGTGTTCACCGACTGAGACCCGATGGCCGTTCGACGGCTTGAACGAGCCGAGAAGCTTGGTGGTTGGCCGCTACCAACCGCTGGCTGACGGCAGCGGATGCCTGTGTTGCCCGCTACCCGACCAAACTTGCCTTCTGCAGTCGCTTCAGAAGACAAAGAGAACCGCCATTCGTGACCAATGACAACGATCAGGCGGTTTTCTTTGGCTTCTGGGGCCGATTATTCGGGCTCCCGAATGAGTGCCAGAATAACGTCCCCACAAAGCACAAAAAGGCCGGCGGTGAAAATACCGCCAGCCTTCGCGCAGCGAGCCGAAACTTACTTGATTTCGGCCTTCGCGCCTGCGTCTTCCAGCTTCTTCTTGGCTTCGTCAGCAGCAGCCTTCGGCACTGCTTCCTTGACAGGCTTCGGTGCGCCGTCAACCAGGTCCTTCGCTTCCTTCAGGCCCAGGCCCGTCAGTTCGCGAACTGCCTTGATGACTGCAACCTTGTTGCCGCCTGCTTCGAGCAGCATGACCGTGAATTCGGTCTGCTCTTCAGCAGCAGCAGCAGCGCCGCCGCCTGCCGGGCCAGCGACTGCCACTGCAGCTGCCGACACGCCAAACTTCTCTTCGAACGCCTTGACCAGTTCGTTCAGTTCCAGAACGGTCATCCCTTCGACTGCTGCCAGGATGTCTTCTTTTGCGATTGCCATTTGAAATACTCCTAAATTGAATTCGGATACAGCCAGCGATCAATGACGCTGATGCACGTTCGATTACGCAGCTTCCGCTTGCTTCTTCTCGGCCAGCGCGGCCAGAGCGCGCGCGAAGCCCGAAACAGGCGATTGCATAACGAACAGCAGCTTCGAGAGCAGTTCTTCGCGGCTCGGGATGCTTGCCAGCGCTTGCACGCCAGCCTTGTCCATCACCTTGCCATCGAACGAACCAGCCTTGATGACCAACTTGTCATTGCTCTTGCTGAAGTCGTTGACGACCTTAGCAGCAGCAATTGCATCTTCCGAGATGCCGTAGATCAACGGGCCAGTCATCTGCTCTGCCAGCGGAGCAAACGGCGTACCTTCAACAGCGCGACGCGCCAGCGTGTTCTTCAACACGCGCAGGTAAACCTGTTGCTCACGCGCTTTCGCGCGCAGCTTGGTCAGATCGCCAACCGCAATTCCACGATACTCAGCCAGCACAACGGTCTGGGCCTTCGCGACTTGCGCGGAAACCTCAGCGACGACGGCTTGCTTGTCTTCTCTATTAAGCGGCACGGTTAGCCTCCAGAAACGATACGTTCGGCACGAAACCTCGCGTACCTCGTTCAACAACGGCGTCCGACCTCGTTAGGAGTATTTCCACCTCACGCCGGGAATCGCTTCACGGCCTGCGGCTTCACCACTGCAAAACTTTTTCGGGTTCGCCATCTGCGTTGGCTTGAATTAAGGGATCACCTGACTGCTGCGCCCCACCAACGGTCTTTGATAACCGGTTGCCCGCCCTGTTGCACGAACAACCGCCCAAAGCCCATGTAGGCCGCTTCGCGAACGAAGCGGCCCGAATACTTGCTTACTGTGCTGCCAGCGTAGCCTGGTCAACACGCACGCCGACGCCCATCGTGCTCGACAGTGCGATCTTGCGCAGGTAGATGCCCTTGCTCGTTGCCGGCTTCGCCTTCTGCAGCGCTTCGACCAGCGCCGACAGGTTCGAACGCAGTGCGGTCGACTCGAACGATGCACGGCCGATGGTCGCGTGGATGATACCGGCCTTGTCGACACGGAATTGCACCTGACCAGCCTTCGCGTTCTTGACGGCGGTTGCGACGTCCGGCGTGACCGTACCGACCTTCGGGTTCGGCATCAGGCCGCGCGGGCCGAGGATCTGACCGAGCGTACCGACGATACGCATCGTGTCCGGCGAAGCGATCACGATGTCGAAGTCCATCTGGCCAGCCTTGATCTGCTCTGCCAGGTCTTCCATACCGACGATTTCCGCGCCTGCTGCACGAGCTTGCTCAGCCTTCTCGCCTTGCGCGAACACGGCAACGCGAACCGACTTGCCCGTACCTGCCGGCAGAACGACCGAACCACGAACGACCTGGTCCGACTTCTTCGCATCGATGCCGAGCTGGACTGCGACGTCGATCGACTCGTCGAACTTCGCGCTCGCGCATTCCTTCACGAGGCTCAGTGCGTCTTCGATCGCGTACAGCTTCTGGCGATCAACCTTGGCGGCAAATGCCTGACGGCGCTTGGAGATCTTAGCCATTTACACGCCCTCCACAGTGATGCCCATCGAGCGTGCGCTACCAGCGATGGTGCGAACGGCTGCGTCCAGATCAGCTGCCGTAAGGTCCGGCATCTTGGTCTTCGCGATTTCTTCAGCTTGAGCGCGCGTGATCGAACCGACCTTGTCGGTGTGCGGCTTGCTCGAGCCCTTGTCCACCTTCGCCGCCTTCTTGATCAGGACGGTCGCCGGCGGCGTCTTCATCACGAACGTGAAGCTCTTGTCAGCGAATGCCGTGATGACCACCGGCACCGGCAGACCCGGCTCCATAGCTTGAGTCTGCGCGTTGAACGCCTTGCAGAACTCCATGATGTTCAGGCCGCGCTGGCCCAGTGCCGGACCGACCGGCGGCGACGGGTTGGCTTTACCTGCAGGGATCTGCAGCTTGATAAAGCCGATAATCTTCTTTGCCATTTGTGAACCTCAATGGAACGCCAGGGGAGGCGTTCGGTGAGTAGTAACGCGCTTTCGCCGCTGGCTACTGACGCTCCTCAACGGCCATGACGCGGGCCGTAAGCGCGAAGGTGGGCAGCCGAGGCTGCCCACCGAATCGGGATCAAACTTTTTCGACCTGACCGAACTCGAGTTCGACCGGTGTGGATCGACCGAAGATGGTGACCGACACACGCACGCGCGATTTCTCGTAGTTGACTTCTTCGACGGTGCCATTGAAGTCCGTGAACGGGCCTTCCTTGACGCGCACCATCTCGCCGACTTCGAACAGGGTTTTCGGGCGCGGCTTTTCGACGCCTTCCTGCATCTGCGACATGATCTTCTCGACTTCCTTCGGGGAAATCGGGGTCGGGCGGTTACGCGCACCGCCAACGAAACCGGTGACCTTCGCGGTGTTCTTCACGAGGTGCCACGTTTCGTCCGTCATTTCCATTTCCACCAGCACGTAGCCGGGGAAGAAACGACGCTCGGTCACAGCCTTGTGGCCGCCTTTGACTTCGACCACTTCTTCGGTCGGAACCAGGATCTGACCGAATTTGTCCTGCATGCCAGCACGTTCGATGCGCTCTTGAAGCGCGCGTTGCACGCTCTTCTCCATACCGGAGTAGGCGTGCACGACGTACCAACGCTTTCCGCTCGGGGATGCCGGAGTATCGCTCATATCATTTCCAACCCAGAATCGCCGAGAAAATCACCCATTCGATCGATTTGTCACTCAACCAGAGGAAAATCGCCATCACGAGCACGAAACCGAACACGACGAGTGTGGTTTGCGTTGCTTCCTTGCGGGTGGGCCAAACGACCTTCCGGACTTCCTTGTACGAATCCTTGGCAAACGCGATGAGGCTCTTGCCAGGTGCGGACATCAGCCCGACGGCCACGCCGGCGATGATACCTACCGCCAACGCGGCACCGCGGACATACCACTGCTGATTGGCCAGCCAGAAGAAGCCCACGAATCCGGCCAAGACCAGCAATACGCCCAGGGCCAGCATCAGCTTATCGCCGGAGGTATTTACAGTTTCGACGGATGGATTCGCCATAACACCTTAAAACAAATGCCACGTAGGACACGTGGCTATTTTTTGGCAGGGGCAGAG
Source organism: Burkholderia sp. Ac-20345 (assembly GCF_017104825.1). NCBI lineage: Bacteria > Pseudomonadati > Pseudomonadota > Betaproteobacteria > Burkholderiales > Burkholderiaceae > Burkholderia > Burkholderia sp. Ac-20345. Next base: position 49,327 of record NZ_JAAGPO010000063.1, read on the forward strand.
GGAATCGAACCCCCAACCTTCGGTTTTGGAGACCGACGCTCTGCCAGTTGAGCTATACCCCTAAACCATGTTGGGGCTGGCTGTCACCAGCCCCAAAACTGTCGATCAACGAATAACTGGCTTACTCGATGATCTTGGCGACGACGCCGGCGCCGACCGTACGGCCACCTTCGCGGATTGCGAAGCGCAGACCTTCTTCCATCGCGATCGGAGCGATCAGCTTCACCGTGATCGACACGTTGTCGCCCGGCATCACCATTTCCTTGTCCTTCGGCAGCTCGATCGAGCCCGTCACGTCCGTCGTACGGAAGTAGAACTGCGGACGGTAGTTGTTGAAGAACGGCGTGTGACGGCCGCCTTCGTCCTTGCTCAGCACGTACACTTCAGCCGTGAAGTGCGTGTGCGGCGTGATCGAACCCGGCTTCGCCAGAACCTGGCCACGCTCCACGTCTTCACGCTTCGTGCCGCGCAGCAGGATACCAACGTTGTCGCCTGCTTGACCTTGGTCCAGCAGCTTGCGGAACATTTCAACGCCCGTGCAGGTCGTCTTCACCGTCGGCTTGATACCGACGATTTCGATTTCTTCGCCGACCTTCACGATGCCGCGCTCGACGCGACCCGTCACAACCGTACCACGGCCCGAGATCGAGAACACGTCTTCCACCGGCATCAGGAACGCGCCGTCAACTGCACGCTCCGGCGTCGGGATGTACGTGTCCAGCGCGTCGGCCAGGCTCATGATCGCCACTTCGCCCAGCTCGCCCGTGTCGCCTTCCAGCGCCAGCTTTGCCGAACCCTTCACGATCGGCGTGTCGTCGCCCGGGAAGTCGTACTTCGACAGGAGTTCGCGAACTTCCATCTCGACCAGCTCGAGCAGTTCAGCGTCGTCCACCATGTCGCACTTATTCAGGAACACGATGATGTACGGAACGCCAACCTGACGCGCCAGCAGGATGTGCTCACGCGTTTGCGGCATCGGGCCGTCTGCTGCCGAGCAAACCAGGATCGCGCCGTCCATCTGCGCTGCGCCCGTGATCATGTTCTTCACATAGTCAGCGTGGCCCGGGCAGTCGACGTGTGCGTAGTGGCGGTTAGCCGTTTCGTACTCGACGTGTGCCGTGTTGATCGTGATGCCGCGCGCCTTTTCTTCCGGTGCCGCGTCGATCTGGTCGTATGCCTTCGCTTCGCCGCCGAACTTCTTCGTCAGAACCGTCGTGATCGCTGCCGTCAGCGTCGTCTTGCCGTGGTCAACGTGACCAATCGTACCAACGTTCACGTGCGGCTTGGTCCGCTCGAATTTACCCTTGGCCATTTTCGACTCCCAAAAGGAATTTCACAGGTTGCGCCGCGCGCAAACAAGACACTGACTTTGTACTGCTGGTGCCCATGGGCAGGATCGAACTGCCGACCTCTCCCTTACCAAGGGAGTGCTCTACCACTGAGCCACATGGGCGCTTTACGCTTCAACTTCGCGGTCTGGAGCGGGTGAAGGGAATCGAACCCTCGTCGTAAGCTTGGAAGGCTTCTGCTCTACCATTGAGCTACACCCGCACGGGCCACAAACGATTCCTTACCGCTCACTGCGCTGATAATCTTGGTGGAGGAGGTTGGATTCGAACCAACGTAGGCGTAAGCCAACAGATTTACAGTCTGCCCCCTTTAGCCACTCGGGCACCCCTCCGTAGAGAACTGACGATTATGGGGGTGCATCGCACTTCTGTCAAGCACATCCGGAAGATTATTTTCACTCTCTTCCCGACGCTGGCTTGACCACCGATCTCCCGCCCTTGCCCGGCTAAGGCAAGCATGGGTGCTACCGATCAGTGCCGCATCTTCGTCAGACTCCGCCCTCAACGTCGATCTGCATCTACGCTGAAAACGAAAGACCGCCATCATACGACCTCTTTAGCACTCTGCCAAGCGGGTAAACGAAAATTTCCGCAAATTTCGTGCCGGGCGGGTTCATTCGTCTGTTTCCGATATCTCGCAAGGCGCCATTTTCAGCATCACGGGTTATCTGGACCGATTCGCAGGCGATGTACGTGACAAGGCTTTCGCGCACGCTCCGGCAACTGCATCCGATCTTTGACCGACGCTTCCGACGGGAAATCGTGGATGCGGCCCGACCTTTGTCGACTTCGGCGACAAGCACGATACCATCCCGGGCTACCTGCCCGCCTCTGGTTCGGATCCTCATGCGCCTGCTTGTCCTTTTGATGGCCTTCATGACTTTGACCGCTCATGGCGCCGGTCCGGCAGACACCTGGTGTCGCTCGAGCACAATCGCCAGGATCCGCCAGCAGGCCCTGGCTGACAGCCATGCTCCAGGACGCCCTGCGGCAACCGCATCGCTCGCCGCATACAGCCAATTGAAGTCCGCGCTCGATGCCGGGTGCCTCGATTTGGGAGACATCGGTTCGACCGCGGCGCACCCGTGGAGCCAGGATGCGATCGCCTATGCGTGGCTGCTCAGCGATGCTTCCATGTACCTCGTCGGCGCTAGCGTCGGCGATGACACATCGCCAAATGAATCCGGCAGCCCAGCCTGCATCGACGTATTGCAACCACTACTTGGCGACGACATGCGGCCCCGCCCCGGGCTGCCCCGCAGGCTTGTCGAAGCAATCTCGGCAAACATTCTGCAGTGCGCCGCCCACTGCACCTCGCCGTCGTGCAAGCCGACCAACGTCAGCATCTGGTCGGCCTATCGCAGCGAATCCGCGGCATACACGCGACATCCCGTATGCCCGTACGATGCCCACCTCGTGCAGCTGGACACCAATACCTGCGTAGGATTCGACGCCGGCGCGTTCTCCGCTCCGCATCCGCTGGAAGATGCCGGAAAGCTGGCGTGCGACAGCCAGCCTTCAATGTCTACTGGTCGCTGCCCTGCGTTGGTCGTCCTAACCCGAGATCAAGGGCGGAACACGATGCGTCGGTTTCCGCCTGGCGACGGCTCCGCACTCGGCGATCCGAGTACCACATGCGCGGTGCGATCGACCGGCGTCGACGCCAGTGGCACGCGCTTCGCGCTAATGGGCGAAGGGCGAGACTGTTTTGGCGGCACAGCCTATTCACTCATCGAAGAAATCTATGTGTTGCGCGACGGACAGCCCGTGCTCGTCAAAAGGAACAGCGCGGATTTCTGACGCTATCCGGTTCATGGATTCGCGGGCACCCGGTTCGCGCTACGCAACGATCCTCTCCATCCGCCGGGTTACACACGCCCGCCTCCTCGCGCAGGTTGACTTGAGCGGAGATGCGACGAATTGAGATACAAAAATCTCGGGATGACTACACGATGCCATCCCGGGTGATATCCCACTTAGCACGATCGATGGACAGCGGTCGTCCACCCCTCGCGGCAAGAACACACCAAAACGTCCGATAGACGCGACTCGTTGCCAGATCATGCTGACGGCTCGCGTGATGACGGAAGCGGTGAAACCTGCCCGATAGGCACGGAATTGCAATGATGATTTTTTGCCGAAGATGAGCTCAATACGCGAACGAACGGCGCCCGATAGCCGGCAATCGGGTGGCCGACGATGCCACACCGGGCCCACGTACCGCGACGCTCAAATCTGCGTCGAGAGGTAGTCAGGTATTGATGGAGTCGCTACTCGACCTGGCCGTCATTGTCGTGAGCGGCAGGGATGGATGTTCGAATGTGGGTCCCAGCCAGCGCAAGCTGTCAGCGCGGGGCCGGCTCGATTGGTTTGATCGGCGGCGCAGAGCTGCGGATCGCTCGAGAACGGCAAGCGCTAAATTGGCGCACTCGGCGCCCAGCTCCAGCCAGGCTGCCCATCCCGATCCCCCATGCATTTCCGCCGCTGAAATGCAAAAACCCCCGCCTTTCGGGCGGGGGTTTCTGGCTTAGGGAGCCTGACGATTACCTACTTTCACACGGGAATCCGCACTATCATCGGCGTAGAGTCGTTTCACGGTCCTGTTCGGGATGGGAAGGGGTGGGACCGACTCGCTATGGTCATCAGGCAA
>NZ_JAAGPO010000064.1:0-52201 GCF_017104825.1 Burkholderia sp. Ac-20345
CAGATAGAGCATTCCGCTCCTTACAGCTTGCCAAGTATTTACCGTCGCGCAGAGCCATCACCGCTACCAAATCTCTCGAAAATAGCCTTATCTTACCCTGTCAACACGGCAGTCAAGCAGCGCTTACTAAGCTGCCAGCTGAGCGGCAGAAGCGAAGGCTTTGTGGGCAACTTCGGTCAGGAGTCTGGCGGCGGTCCTGACGCCAACTCCCGGCATGCTGGTCAGGAGTTGGGTTAAAAGGACTTTGCAAGAAGCCGGTTGGCTCTACCGAAGGGGGCGGGTCAATTGATCGATAAGCGACATAGAGGCGAAACAATGGACATACACTCAGTCTGTTGCTGGGCGAGCTTCGCAAACCAAACAGGCTCGTGGGCACCAGCGCCACAATATAGCGCGGCTCAGAATTGCTTGCCGAGTGAGACTCCCACTATGTCTTTGGAAAGATGCACATTCGCGTTCCCTCCTCCGAAGGCGGCTGGAATCGAATTCTCCCCCCTCAGCGCCTTCTTAAACGCATGTCCATAGAAGAAACCGAATGATGTCTTCGTATCGGCCTTCCACGTTGCGCCGAGAGTTATCTGATCTTGGACAACGCCCGGTGCGAGGATGTTCAGGAATGTTTCCGTGCTTGCCACCATTTGGCTTGAATGACTATAACCGGCGCGGAGCGTCAGATGGCTCGTCACATCGAAGCTGCTGCCGATCTTGATTACATTGACATTGCGCCAGCCAAAACCAGGGCCATCAGAAGATCCGAGCGCGTTACCTGCAAGCAGATTAGCGAGGGGACTCGCGATCGACTTCACGTTGCCGTATAGAATGCGCTGAAAGTCTGCCGCTACCGTCCATGCTGGCGTGATCTTCCAGGAGAACCCGACACCGAAGTTCTCCGGAAAGTCGAATGAACCGCCGTCGGCGAAAAGGCCCTTGTATTTGTCAAAGCGGCCGTGAATCTTCGACGCCCATGTCGCGCCGACGGTCAGTGTTGGGGTGATCGCACCGGTGTAGCCGAGGTGGACGCCCGCCCCCACCGTGGTGTCTGCGCCCTGGTCGGTCCCGCTACGAGGTGCGGCCGAGAAATTCGTGAAGGGCTGCAGCCCGCTTGCAGTGACGCGTTGAAATGCGATGTTCAGGCCTATACCGAATGCATGTCGGTCGAAAAATTTATATGCAATTGTCGGCGTGAGGAACACCTGCTGAAGGTCCACTCCCGCTGACCCCGTAGCACCGAACGCTTGATAGGGATTATGCGCGTAGCCGCTATCGGACCCATTCGTATACAGTGCAAGTCCAGCATACCAGTTCGGAAGAAACTGATAAGAAATGCCAAATTCTGGAAGCAAAAAGATCGAACGATTATTGCCGATATAATTGCCGTCGACGCCATTGTTGTTGCCGGCCACGTTGGCACCACGTTTTGGCAGGAGGATACTAACTCCACCATCGATGCGGTTTCCAACAAAGGCAATGCCTGCGGGATTGGCTGCACCGGCCAGAGCATCCAGAGGCAAGCCGATTCCAACGCCGGCCATGCCCTGGGACGTAACTCCGTAGCCGTCAGGAAAATAGCCGTTTGCGGCGCATGCAATGGATGGCCCTGCCGCGACGACGGCAATAAATATGCGTGTGGTTCCCTGTAGCTTCATGCGTTAACCCGAACATATGGTTGTGCGCGATAAGGCGCGTGAGTCAGATACCACCAAAAAACCAGTGGCTTGAATTTGTGAGCATCTCAAAGGCGTTGTTGAATTAAATATCGATCAAGTAACACTGCAGTTATTGAGAACCGGTTCTGCAGGGTAGATGCGCAGGAAACTCGTCTGCGGATGGCAATTTGATGTACGCGATGTTGGTTCTGCCAGCGGGGACTACGACGACTTCGTGTGCAAGAGTCGAGGTGGGAATTTCCGCATTGAGCCGTAGCCGTAGAGTCGTTCCAATTTGTGGCTGAGGTGGCGACCGACATCCCAGCGGCCGGCCTTGAGGATCCCGTTGGGATCGAGGTTGACCGCCACGACGGAGTTGGTCAACCAGGCTTGGTGGTCCTCCGCCGATCGCCAGCTCGCGCGGTAGACCTCGTTAAGGTAGCCTTGCACATCGATCTCGCATACCCATTCGAAGTAAAGTGCCCGCGGCGCTTCACCAAGACTGCACTCAAGTCCAGCCATCAAGGACGACTGTTCAGTTTTCGGTGGGGTCTGTATCCCGAACTGACCGAGCACAGAGTCGGGCCAATGCGCGGGGAAAATGGTCGAGTACTCATCAGATGGCGGACGGAAAGTGTCAGGGCATGACCGGCGCTGCATAGCAATACTCCTCGGCTCTATTACTGCGTTTCAGAAGCGTGCGCACAATTTCACGTCACGCGTCCGCGGTTATGGCGCGCGATCTACAGGCCATTGTAGGAACTAGCCGTGATTGAAGCTTTGCCAGGACAATCCTAAAACTTGAATGGCAGTTGCATGCCAGATGCAGGCTTATCGCGAAGGGGATCTACTTCCGTTTAGCTACTCGAAGCGGCCGGCCGAGACGAGCGTGAGCTAGCGCAGCTAGAGCGCACCGGCCAGCGCGCCGAAGCGCTCTACCAGGACTAAGTTGCGAACATCGCTGGTCGATCTCAATCGTCGCGACGCAGGTATGCTCGTCCATCGGTTGGAAATTATTATTTAGTCGGAGTACGAAAGTTATGGGCCATGGTGATCGAGCTAAGCTGGTGCGATCAGCTCATCGGAACGGTCCACCACGAGTGTGAAAAATACGAGAAATGAGGCCCATCATCGGGACAAGCTCGCCAGAATTGGCGATGCTTCATTTCGACATCCGGAAATTTCGCGCCAGCGCCACCCGAAACCGCGCGCGATCGCATATTAGCCAGCGATTCCCTAACGCCGGAGATTTGCGAGCATGGCGATACTCTCGCTGCAGGCCGCGGTCAGGATGCCAAATGGGCCGCCTTAGCCGCACGCCAATCCCTCGGGGTCACCCCCACGTGCTCACGAAAGAAGCGGCTGAAATGGGTGACGTCGCTAAAGCCCCACGAGTACGCAATATCGCTTACGCTGCGCTCCGCTTGCCGCGGATCGGCTAGGTCGCGCTGGCAGCCCTCTAGGCGCCATTGCCACATCAGCTTGGCAACAGAGAGCGGTTCGTCCCGGAACAGCCTGTTCAGATGCGCTGGCGAGATGGAAAGAGCTTGCGCGATGCTACTTACTGTCATGCCGGACTCACGCAAATGTTCGCGGAGATACGCCTTGATGCGCGCGAGGTGGTAGGTCTGCAAATTTGAGGCCTTACGCAGATTGGCTCCCGGCAGTCCGTGCATTCCCGCTGCTATGATGCTAACGAGTCCCGCCGACACATTGTCGGCCGATGATGGGTGAAGATTGTCGAGCTCGACATGCAAGGTTTCCAGCATCGTGATTAGCAGGTTCGCGGCCACGCTCTGACGTGGGACTGTGACAGCTGTGAGTTCGTCCAGGCCGCTTACCATCGTTTCGAGGCATTTGCGTGGTAGGCGCAGCACGGTGACATCGTGATGGTCACCGTCGAAATGCAGCGCATAAGGGCGGGTACAGTCATACACTGCAAAGTCGCCGACACTGAGGATGGCCTGGCGGTCATCTTGGCAGACGACGCTATGCCCCGTGCGCTGCACATGAGCGAGATAATAGTCCTCCGTTTCTTTGCGAATGCAGGCGGGGGTCCTCAATACATGCTTAGCGTTCGAGGAGAGGCGAGTGAATCTCAATGGGCCGAGGGCGCTGAATTCGACGTCCCCAAAAAAGGGGATTTCCTCCGAAGATGCACTATCGAGATGCACGTAGGTCGTGCAGATCATGTCCAACCAGTACTCGAAGCGCTGACTAGCGGGCACTGCTGCGGTGGAAAGCCGTTGTCGAGTGCTTCCCCCGGCGCTTGAACCCAGTAAAGAATCTCGCGATGCATCGTGTTGTCTCATGTGCGACTCTTGGCTAAAGCATTCCAGATGCGAAGGGATATGCAATTTCCATGCCATGGCGGCTCTCGGAGCCCCGGAAGAATCCATTTGCGAAGCTAGGGGGCCGCTCACTTTCTCGCGAGCGGTCCAAAGGCACCGGCAAGGGAAGGGGAGATAGTTCCCTGCAAGTTCGTCATAGCGGTGGCGACACGACGAAAATGTTTGATACGACTGAAAAGGCGTTCGGCGATGTTCCGGGTCTGATACAGCACGCGACCGTAGAGACGCTTGATCTTCCGGCTCAAGTGCGACCGAATCACCGCCTCCGCACGCGCAGAGGTGACAAGGTAAGCGCTTGTACTAAACCGCTGACGCGGTATTTGGAGGGAAGCAGAGGTCCGTGGCTGACGTTCCATGAGGACGGTTCTCTGGCGCCGGGAGCCACTGCGAGGTGGTGAGGAGGCCACCCGGAGCAGTATGTGGATGCCCGACCGGGTATTCCACCCGCTGTTTCCAGGAGGCTCGCCATGACGCCACTGCGCCAACGCATGCATGCATGACATGCAGATCCGCAACCTCGCCGAGAACACCCAGAAGTCCTATCTGCTGCAGGTTTCGAGTTTCGCCCGGCACTTCGGCCGCTCGCCCGAACTGCTGGGCCCCGAGGAGATCCGGGCCTGGCTCGTCTATCTTCGCGAAGGACGCAAGCTCGCGCCCAGCAGCCTTTGTCCAGCCATCGGCGCACTGCGCTTCCTCTACCGCATCACGCTCAGGCGACCCTGGAGCGACGAGGACTTCCCGTTGCCGAAGAAGCCGGTCCGACTGCCGGTCGTCCTCAGCCTGGAAGAGATCACCACCTTCTTCGAGTCGATCGCCAGCCTTAAGCAGCGCACCATCCTGATGACCGCGTACGCGGCCGGTCTGCGTGTGTCGGAGGCCGTGCACCTGAAGGTCACCGATATCGACAGCCAGCGCATGGTCATCCGTGTGAACCAGGGCAAGAATCGCAAGGACCGCTACGTGATGCTCTCACCGCGACTGCTCGAGATTCTGAGACTCTACTGGCACGAGGCCCATCCCAGGGAGTGGCTGTTCCCGGGTGATATCCCGGGGCACCCCATCAGCCGGTCGGCAGTTGGGTTGGCATGTCGGATCGCGCGCCAGCGCAGCGGTATCCAGAAACCGATCACGCCACACTCGCTGCGCCACGCCTTCGCCACTCACCTGCTCGAGGCCGGCACCGACGTGCGCAGGATCCAGTTGCTGATGGGGCATCGCAGTCGCCACCACCTCGCGGTACCTGAAAGTGGCGACCAGCACGGTATGCGCCACCGTCAGTCCCTTCGACTTGCTGCCGCACCCCGAACCCATCGCGCCGGAGCCCACACCGCCCGCATACTTCTGAACGCGGCGATGCGCCCGGCGCTCGAAGTGGCGGACATCTTCCGCCGCTGCGGCCCGAAGTATCGGCAAACCCATGCCGAGGGGCTCACTCGTGTCCAGCGGCGCGTGATGAGCGCCATTGAGCTGTGTCGTACCTCTGCGCTCGGCGCCCATCTCGAGCAGTGCGACGCATGTGGGCATCAGCGCATTGCCTACGACTCGTGTCGCAATCGCCATTGCCCGAAGTGCCAGTCGCTCGCTCGTGCACACTGGCTCGAGCGCCGGCAGGCCGAACTCCTTCCCGACGTCGAGTACTTCCACGTGGTCTTCACGCTTCCCGAGCCCATTGCCGCGCTCGCGTACCAGAACAAGAAGACCCTCTACGATCTGCTGTTTCGCACGAGCGCGGAGACGCTGCGCACGATCGCCGCCGACCCGAAACACCTGGGCGCGGAGATCGGCTTCCTCTCGGTCCTGCACACGTGGGGGCAGAATCTGCTGCACCATCCGCACGTGCATTGCGTCGTACCGGGCGGTGGCATCGCCCCGGATGGTGAGCGCTGGATCGCTTGCCGGCCGGGCTTCTTCCTGCCGGTGCGGGTGCTCTCGCGCCTGTTTCGCCGCCTGTTCCTCGAGCAGCTGCGCCGCGCGTTCGACGCCGGCGCACTGCGCTTCCATGGCCAGCTCGAGCCGTTGCGTGATGCCCGCGCATTCGCCGCCTGGCTCGCGCCTGCCGCTCTCACGGAGTGGGTCGTCTACGCGAAGCCACCGTTTGGCTGCGCCGCACAGGTGCGCGATTGCCTGGGCCGCTACACGCATCGCGTCGCCATCTCCAATAACCGGCTGCTGCGCTTCGATGGCGATTCCGTGCTGTTCCGGTGGAAGGACTACCGGCACGAAGCCCGCCACAGGACCATGACGCTCACGGTCGACGAGTTCATCCGCCGCTTCCTCCTGCACGTGCTGCCCGACGGCTTCAAGCGCATCCGCAGCTACGGTTGGCTCGCCAACCGTCACCGGGCAGCGCGACTGGCCACCTGCCGGCAGCTGCTCGGCGTCGAGCCGCCCGCCGCTGCATCACCGGTCGCGGGCGAGGACTACCGTGACCGTTACCTCCGGCTCACAGGCAGGTCACTGCGCGACTGCCCCGTGTGCGGCAAGGGCCACATGGTCCGCATCGACAGCCCGCTGCATGACGACAGGCCGGGCATCCTGCCGCGGCCGCCACCTACACCTGAACCCCACCATGGACACTGACCGGCATCACACACCCCAAGCACGTTGGTCCCCCTCCATGCGGCCAACGCGAACCGATTCGTGCCCTGGCGTCTTTGCACCATCGCAATACCGCACAAGTGCGCATTGCCTGCCCGTTGACCAGCGTACTGCTGATGTCTTCGCGCGACCGGCTCCCTCGGATCGCCCGGTTCTGTCATGCAATGGCCAAGCGCCGAATCTCGCGACTCATCGCGGCGTGCATTCAATGCCCATAAAAGCGAGCACCTGCGGAGCGGTTTAGCACAAACGTTTTTTTAGTCACCGATCGCGGACCGGTCTCGGTCGGCCTGTTCATGCGTCCGTGGCCGCGATCGCCAACCAAAAAAACCTCTGCCTTACGGCGTGTGATAGACCGATGAAGCCGCTCGGTGAAGACATTTCCGAGCAACTCAAAGACGTCCCGGCCAGCTTCTGTGTGATCCGCCATGTGCACCCGAAACTGGTATGCACATCCTCAGACCGCATCGCACAAGCGGCCTTACCGAGTCGTCCCATCGAGCTTGGTCTGGTCGGCCCGCGCTTGTGGTCCCATGTACTGGCCGCGAAGTTCGCGGATCACGGACCGATCTACCGCCATTCGACAATTTACACGCGCGAAGTCGTTGAGTGGGATTGCTCACTGCTGGCGAAAGGGGGTAGGCACGCAGCAAACTCGCTGCAACCGCTAGTCGATGCCCTTCGCCGGCACGTCACTGCGGTTACGAAACTGCATGCCGACGATACCCGGTGCCGGTGCTTTTGCCGGGCAAGGGCAAGACGAAAACCGGACGGCTTTGGGTCTATGTGCGCTACGACCGGAAGTCGGGCGACGGAATCGATTCCTTAGTTCCGCATCGCTGGGCGCTGGCCACAACTTGATTGGCGGCAACTCACGATCTTGGGTGTCATAGGGGAAGTCCGGATCGGTGATTGTTGCGTGTAGGACAAACTCTATAATCCTATCCAAATACACTTAAAGTAAGAGAAAACAAGCGCGGATGGCGAATCTGATTGGTGTTGCAAACCGCGATGGTAGGTACATTTAGATGATTTGGTGGGTACGCTAATTTTTTGTTATGGTTATTTTAATGGGGAGAGGTCGCATCATTGATCAAGTTAATATTTTATCCATTTGCAGATCTGTATTTTAAGTTTCCAGTGCTTGCAATGCGCGCTGCGCGAGGGGGCGGCATCTCGATTTCCTGCGTCTATAAGCAAAATTCAACCTAGCAAGTTAATGCGTGCCACGGTATTCCGAAGGTTGGCTGCATCGTCAATCCGCTTAACTGATGCTGTCAGGCCAGGAGGATTCGCTTGCTATCTCAAATTGAAAAATGTCGGTTGTTTTTGGGGTGCCTGATCGGCCATGTGAAATTACGGTTCTACTCGGTCACTTCGGCTGATGAAGGCGGCGAGTCGGCGATCAATGGTTCATTAACAACTGGCCGGTGACTTGAACTGTGCCAGAGGTCACGAAATGGCATTCGACAGATACAGGTTTTTACACCCGGGAAACTTCGCTTACATGGATGGCGAGGGTTTCATCTTTTTTGTCGGACGCCTGGTGGACAGGATTATTGGGCGGGCATTGCTGTCCAGCCGTCCGGCAGGTTATTTCATCTACCGGTGAAGCCCTGGTGAAAGTGGAAGTGTGTAAATCGAAGGCATTATGTGCCTGATTTGGTCGAGAAAAGTAAATTATCAAAATCACGCTTAATTTGGAGACAAATGAAGATGGCCGGTAAATTGAAAAACTGCGCATTCACGTTGGGGATTGCCACACTTGGAGGCGCGATGTCGCAGGCTCACGCGCAGAACAACGTAACGCTCTACGGGATTGTCGACAGCGGTATCCTGTACACGAGCAAGACGCTCAACGTCGCGACCGGCGAAAACGCTGGCCATCAGTTCTCGCTGATTAGCGGCGGGATGACGCCGTCGCTGTTCGGGTTGAAAGGTGCCGAAGACTTGGGCGGGGGCGCGAAGGCAATCTTTGCGCTGGAGAGCGGTATAGACATAACAAAGGGGAGTTTCTCTGTTTCGAATGGAAATATGTTTGGCCGCCAAGCTTGGGTTGGGATTCAAAGCGACCTCGGTACGGTCAAGGCTGGTGTGCAATTTTCACCGTTCGCGCTTTCGCTGATTTCGACCGATGCCCGTTCCGCGTCGTATTTTGGCAGCGGCGTCCCGATTTATCTCGATAATGTTCTCATCACGGGCGTTTTCACAGCGAACGCTGTGTCGTATACTAGTCCGACAATCGCAGGCTTCCAGGGGAGTGCGATGCTCGCACTTGGCGGCATCGCTGGCAATTTCCAAGCGGGCCGCCAGTATTCGGCGGGCTTGAACTACACGAATGGCTCCCTCTTCATTAGCGCAGCAATGTTCAGTGGGAATGCGGGCGGCACAGCTGCGACCACACCCGTGCCGAGCACCGTCGCATTCTCAGGGCGAACGGTTGGCGCGAGCTACGGGTTCAGCGACCTGACCGTCAAGGCTTCGTTCACCAATTACAAGGTTGCCGGTGCGTTTGACAGCCGCGTGTACAGCGGCGGCGTGAACTACCGATTTACGCCTGCTATCAACGCTGACGCTGGCATCTGGTACACGAGCGATGGCAACGATACGCGGAACCATTCGATTCTTGCCGCGGCAGGGGTGACATACAGTCTGTCCAAGGCTACCTTGCTTTATGGCCAGTTTGGCTTCGTCAACAACCATGGAACGATGAACACCGGCCTGTCAGCCAACGGCGCGCTCTACGGTGGGGCGGGATCGACGTTCGGCACGGCGGTAGGCATTCGCCACCTTTTCTAGTGCGTAAGTTGGTCGGCCCTGAACAATCCTGGAAGGCTTATGCAGAAAGGCTGCGAGGCTGAAACGAGGTTCTGGGATTTGCAAGGTGCAGGCATATTGGCGCGAGAATCCTGCAAATCCTGACGAGGTGAGGATGGGTCCAAAGACGCCGGTGCCAGAGGGAGATTTCTTCCGCCAACCGCTGCGCGAGCAGATCAATTTGAAGCATCCGTTGATTCGCCTGGCCGATCTAATCGACTGGGAACGGTTGAGCACGGCGATGAGCGTGAGTTTTGTGTCGCAGCGGGGCCGACCGGCAACGTCGCCGCGTTTGATCGCAGGACTGCTGTACTTGCAGCACGCGTTCGACCTGTCGGACGAGGACGTCGTCTGGCAGTGGCTCGAGAACCCATATTGGCAGGTGTTCACGGGCGAGACGTACTTGCAGACGAAGCCTCCGATCGATCCGTCGAGCTTGACGCACTGGCGCAAGCGGCTGGGCGAAGCCGGCGTCGAAGAGCTGCTGGCCGAGACGATCGAAGCGGCCAAACGGGCCCAAGTCATCAAGAGCTCTAGCCTGAAGCGGGTGATCGTCGACACGACAGTGATGGAGAAGGCGATCGCCCATCCGACCGATTCGCGTCTGCTTGAGCGCTGCCGGGAGCATCTGGTGAAGACTTCAAAACCGCTACGCTGTCGCCGGGGTGAGCCAATCTGCACGACAAAACGAATTGTTCAGGGCCGACTAAGTTAGATGGCGGTTGAGATGATTATTTTCCGTGGCGACACCTGACAATTTACTAAATATAACAAAGTAAAATATGCGCGTTGTCTACGGTGTAGATCATGTTGTTGAGGGCGATAAGGCGCGTGGTACAGGGAAAAGCGGAAGAGGGTGCAACCGCGAAGCGAGGATAAGCCGACCGCATGCTGAGGAAAACATGGAAATCAAGGCTGCGGTCGCCAATGAGAAGTCAGGAGTCGACGTCGCCTTGAAGCTTGGCGCAACGCGCGCGATCAATGCGAAAGCCGGTAGCCCCGTCGACCATGTGAAGTCGTTAACTTGCGGCCGTGGCGTTGACTATTCACTGGAAACTACCGCAATCCCCCGCGCTCTCCGTCAGGCCGTCGAATGTCTTCACGCGCGGGCGGATTCAACCGGTCGATGCAACAGCTTGATGGAATCGTTCAGCTGCATGTCTTCACTTTTGAAGTGTGATCATGGCTATAGCCCGATGAGTGCGGTCTGACTAAATCTCGCGAGGGACTCCGACGAACTGGAGAGTAAGGAACACTGCGCCGGGTGATTCGCTATATTACCAAGGACGTCGGTTATTAACATCGTTACGACTCGATGGCCTTTGCCCCTCATGCAATGCAGGACAAAGTTAGTTGCTGACACCTGTAGTCGCCGGTGGACCAATATTTGATGCTAACCCATTTACCGAAACGTCTGTTTCATGGCGCCCAGGTGCGTGGGGCGCCACTACGCCACCTTGAATTTCTAACACGAGACGACTGTCAGTTGTGAGCTTTGCGATCATAGCCTCGGGTCGCGTTCAAACTGGTCGGCGCAGGATACCGTGGAGCCTAGATTGCAAAGTCGTCACGGAAGGAGTCACACACTTGCTTTGCCGTGTCGAGGCCTGAACCTCAGCCGATACGCGTTTGGCGATTCACCGGTCCAGTGCCGGAATGCGCGGGCGAACGTCTTTTCGCTCGAGAAACCGATAGACAGTGCAATTTGCTTGATTGCGTGAGAGGTCCGGCACAGCTGCTCGATGGCCCGCTCATATCGCACCGAATCCTTCAGCGCTTGCAGTGACGTCCCCTCTTCTTCTAGTTGACGATGAAGGGTGCGTACGGAGACGTTCAAGGCGTTGGCCAGCGCGGCAGCAGTGTGTTGCTCGCCCGGACGGGCCGTCATCAGCGAACGTGCGCGGCTGGTCAGCAGGCGATCGCGACGGTACTGCAGCACGGTCAGCGTCAGTGCGTGCTGCAGCATCGTACGGAGCGCCCGTTCGTCTCGACGGGGCGCCAGCGCAAGGTACTGGGCCGCGAAGCGCATATATGCTCGGTCCTGTGCGAAGTGCACCGGGCCCGGGAAGAGCAGCGAATGAACGTTACCATGCGGTGGCCGCTGAAACGGGAAGCCCGTTTCGATCAGTGGAATGCGGGAGTCGATAAGCCAGCACGCGTACCCATGCACGTTACGCAAGCTGGTCACAAGACAGAACTCGCGCAGCGCACCAAGACGGCGTTTTTCTTCTATCTCCAGCGTAGCGATGTCATCCGCGATCGTCAGTTTCATGAGGATGTCGTCGGTCAGTAACCGATGGTGCCGGCACCAACGTTTTAGGGCGACGTTGAGGTTCGGTGACGTCAGCGATGCTCGGCCCAGAAGCCCATAGCTGCCCCATGGCAGCCTGCGTGAGAACCAGCCGAGCGCCTCGTCGTCGAGTTGCTGCATCGCGACACGGCACAGCGCTTCGAATTGCGATGCGGTGACGCAGGCATTGGGTTTTTCTAACAGCGGGGGCGCAATTTGCGCCGCGCGTAGCGCATCGGACGGATCGACACCATATTTCTTGTAGCCAAGAAGCACCGCATTGACAAAGGCCATCGGAGTCGCGGCGCGATCGATCCGCGGGGAGCGTCGGGAAGGGGCGGCTGGCATGGCGAGGCGTGTCTTGCGCGGATTGGCACATTAGGCTACCACAACACCATCAGGGATGTGCCTGGCGATGACATTCAATATTTCTTGAAATTTTGAAACGCGCGCGAAGTGATTGTATCGATCTGGCCCCGCGGTACTTGTGACGTCGGACGGGATCGGCATGCAATGGGCGGTCGGAGCTCGCTACCCGGTGCCTCGGTGCAGGCGATCATCTGGTGAATGTGCTACGACTTAAATGGCGATGGATGCAACATCGAACCGGGCGATCGCGAAGCTTGATCGGTTCAGCAAGGACAGAACCGATGTCGGGAGTGTGTGGAAGCACTGGCGTAATCGGCGCCTCGCTGCGCGCGTGACTAATCAGCGTTGAGTCGGGCATGCTCGCAAACTCTTTCATTAGACAAGGCTATCAGCGATTGCGTTTCGCCACGATCCACGGACGATGTTCGGCGGAAGTAAGCGGAGGGTGAAAAGCGACAGGAATTCAATAGGCATGGTTTGCAACCATCGCGGCAACATATGTGCCGCACAGTCACCTATGCTGACGCCTTGGGTCACTCGAATTGAAAGTGACATTCAGGAGACAAGCCATGAACCAATTACGCGATTCGCCGGCGGGCATCAAGCCACGAGACGAGCTAGCATCCAGGAATACATCACTTTCTGGTCGACTATTTGCGCGAGTACTTCGGAGTCTCGGTGTCGAGGGGTACGCATGTCGAAATGCCCGCCCCGGGAAAGTGGCCGACGACTCGTATTGGTGGGAGCCGTGCGGAATGAAGAAAAAGGGCGAACTTGCGTTTCGTCGTGTCGGCAATCCAACCTGCTGAAGGTAGCCCCTAAGCACTTGTTTCGCTCAGGCGTGCTGGCTTCGCACCTGACGTCCGCGCGCATGCCGTGCCTCAATTTTCAGAAATAGGAAACTCTCATGGTTCATCGCGACAATCTGTTTCTGGCCGGCCTCCGGAAGCAATTAGTCAACCGGGGGATGCACAGCATGTCGGTCGGCGACGAGTACTGCAGTTGCGATCTCCGTTACCTCGGGCCCCTGGCAGTGGTCGCGGATGTGTCGCGGGCATCCGCGTGCGGCACACACTCGGCCTTTTGTGGCAATCAGTTGCATCGCAATGGCAGACCGGCGGAGAAGCAAAAGTACCTATCGAAGCAGGTGGTACACCTGGGCGAGATGGTGGTGCGCAAGCTCACCGCGGGATCCGTGGTCGGCATGGAGTTGAGCACAGACAAGCTCGGCTACCGCTATTTGATCGGGAGCGAGCCGTATGCCGAGACCATGTGAGGCACGCGATGTGCACGCTCGATACGTTGTTCGCGAAAAACCGCGCGTGGGCGAACCAGCGCGTGGCCGAAGACGTCGATTTCTTTACCCGGCTCGCGCGTCAGCAATCGCCGCGCTACCTATGGATCGGGTGTTCCGACAGTCGAATGCCGGCCAACGAGATCGTCGGACTTGCGCCAGGCGAGGTGTTTGTGCATCGGAACATCGCTAACCTAGTCGTGCATTCGCACCTGAACTGCCTGTCGGTGCTGCAATACGCGGTCGAAACGTTGAAGGTCGAGCACATCATGGTCGTCGGCCATTACGGCTGCGGCGGCGTGCAGGCGGTCGCCGAGCGCCGCTCAACTGGACTCGCCGATAACTGGTTGCGCCACATCGAGGACATCGCGAACAAGCACGACGTGCGGCTCGAGGGGCACGGCGACGAGGACCGTGGACGGCGGCTGGTCGAACTTAACGTGGTGGAGCAGGTTGCGAACGTTTGCCGCACGACGATCCTGCGGCGTGCGTGGTACCGCGGTCAGCGCGTCGAAGTGCACGGGCTGGTCTACGGCCTCGCCGACGGACTGCTACGACGGGTCGGGGTAAGCGTTAGCGGCGGGCAGCCGTGGGACGAGCGCTATTACGCCTCTCTACAGACGCTGAGTTGAAACTTCTATCGAAGGACCCAAGGAGCGAGACATGCAGGTTCTGAATACACAGGTCAACCCGCGATCGACCGAGTTCCGGGCCAATGCCGAAGCGATGCGCACATTGGTCGCGGATCTCCGAGCAAAGGTATCTGATGCGGAGCTGGGCGGTGGCTCTGCTGCCCGCGACAAGCACATCGCGAGAGGTAAGCTGCTGCCGCGCGATCGCGTCGCACAGCTGCTCGATCCGGGCACCCCATTCCTCGAGATCGGCCAACTCGCGGCGCACGCTATGTACGACGGTGATGCGCCGAGCGCCGGCGTGATCGCGGGCATCGGCCGCGTGCAGGGCGTCGATTGCGTGATCATTGCGAACGACGCAACGGTGAAGGGTGGCACCTACTATCCGATGACGGTCAAGAAGCATCTGCGGGCGCAGGAAATCGCGCAGCAGAACCATCTGCCGTGCATCTACCTCGTCGACTCGGGCGGCGCGTTCCTGCCGAAACAGGACGAAGTATTTCCGGACCGTGACCACTTCGGGCGGATCTTCTACAACCAGGCGAATCTGAGCGCGATGGGCATACCGCAGATCGCGGTAGTGATGGGCTCGTGTACCGCGGGCGGCGCGTACGTGCCGGCGATGAGCGACGAGACGGTGATCGTGCGCAACCAAGGCACGATCTTTCTCGGCGGCCCGCCGCTCGTGAAGGCGGCGACGGGTGAAATCGTTAGCGCCGAGGATCTTGGCGGTGGCGACGTGCATGCGCGCGCTTCCGGCGTGGCCGACCATCTGGCCGAGAACGACGCGCACGCGCTGTTCATCGCGCGCCGCATCGTCGCGAACTTCAACCGCAGCAAACCCTCGACGGTTGCGCTCGAAGCTAGCGAGGAGCCGTTATACGATCCAGAAGACATCTACGGCATCGTTCCGCAGGACACGCGCAAACCTTACGACGTGCGCGAGATCATCGCACGCGTCGTCGACGGCTCCCGTTTCGACGAGTTCAAGGCGCGCTACGGCACAACGCTGGTCACCGGCTTTGCGCGGCTTTACGGGATGCCGGTCGGGATCGTCGCGAACAATGGGATCCTGTTCGGCGAATCGGCGATCAAGGGCGCGCATTTCATCGAGCTCTGCTCGCAGCGCGGCATACCGCTCATGTTCCTGCAGAACATTACTGGCTTCATGGTCGGCCGCAAGTACGAGAACGAGGGCATCGCGAAGCACGGTGCGAAGATGGTGACAGCGGTCGCGACCACGCAGGTGCCGAAGATCACGATGCTGATCGGAGGCAGCTTCGGCGCGGGCAACTATGGGATGTGCGGGCGCGCGTACTCGCCGCGTTTTCTGTGGATGTGGCCGAACGCACGGATCAGCGTGATGGGCGGCGAGCAGGCCGCTGGCGTGCTCGCGACGGTGCGGCGGGAAGGCATCGAGGCGAAGGGTGCGCAGTGGAGTGCGGACGGCGAGGAAGCGTTCAAGGCGCCGATCCGCGCGCAATACGAAACGCAGGGCCACCCGTACTATGCGACCGCGCGGCTGTGGGACGACGGCGTGATCGACCCTGCGCAAGCCCGCCGCGTGTTGGGCCTCTCACTTTCAACGACACTGAATGCCCCGATTTTGCCGACAAAATTCGGCATCTTCCGGATGTGAAGCCGCAATGAGCTACGAGACTTTGAGGATTGAGCACTGCGGCGCTAGTGCGTGGTTATGGATGAGCCGCCCCGATCTCCATAACGCGCTCAACGAGACGCTGATCGCCGAACTGACCGATGCGTTCGTCGCGTTGGACCGCGACCCGGCGGTCAGCGTGATCGTGATAGCTGGCGTTGGTGAGAGTTTTTCAGTCGGTGTGGATCTCAATTGGGTGAAGCGCCAGGATGCCGCACCGCCGGAGGCGAACCTGTTAGATGCGCGTAAGCTCGCAACGCTGTTCAGCGCGGTCTCGATGTGCTCGACGCCGACTCTGGCTCGCGTGCAGGGCGCGACACTCGGTGTAGGCATCGGGCTGGCGTTGGCGTGCGATATCTGTATCGCGTCGACGAACGCGCAGTTCGAACGCATCGGCGCCGAGCGCGCGAGAGAGATCGGGCTGATACACGAAGTTACGGAGCCGGACGCGCTGGACGCGAAAGTTTGGGAAGTTATTGACGGGCTGTTCCGCATTGCTATGCAGTGCGCGACGCCTGAGGGCAGCGAGTGGTCGAGGACATTTCTCGATAAGGGTCAAGCATCGTGAGTGCTCGCGAATGCGGCTGACAACGCCTGAAGGAGACGATACATGTTCAACAAGATTCTGATTGCTAACCGTGGCGAGATCGCGTGCCGCGTGATCGAGACCGCACGCAGCATGGGCATCGCCACGGTGGCGGTGTACTCGGAGGCAGATGCGAACGCGCGGCACGTACGCATGGCCGATGAAGCCGTGTTGATCGGGCCGCCAGCGGCCGGGGAGTCCTATCTTGTCGTCGACCGCATCTTGGCTGCCGCGAAGCAAACCAGCGCCGAAGCCATCCATCCCGGCTATGGCTTTTTGTCGGAAAACGAGGATTTTGCCGAGGCCTGCGAGCGTGAAGGCATCGTCTTCATCGGACCGCCAGCGTCGGCTATACGCGCGATGGGATTGAAGGCGGCGTCAAAGGCGCTGATGGAGAAGGCCAACGTGCCGCTGACCCCCGGCTACCACGGTGACAATCAGGATCCGGCTTTTCTTGCCGAGCAGGCCGAGACGATCGGCTACCCGGTGCTGATAAAAGCCAGTGCGGGTGGTGGCGGCAAGGGGATGCGGCGCGTCGACGCTGCGGCCGATTTCGAGGTGGCGCTGGCGTCATGCAAGCGCGAGGCGCGCAGCGCGTTCGGTGACGATGACGTGCTCGTCGAAAAGTACATTCTACAGCCGCGCCATATCGAGATTCAGGTCTTCGGCGACACACACGGCAACTGCGTCTACTTGTTCGAGCGAGACTGCTCAGTACAGCGCCGTCACCAAAAAGTGCTTGAAGAGGCGCCCGCGCCTGGCATGACACCTGAGCGACGCGCAGCGATGGGCAGGGCTGCAGTCGATGCGGCGAAGGCGGTCGGTTATGTCGGTGCTGGGACGGTTGAGTTCATCGCGACGCAGGACGGTAATTTCTACTTCATGGAGATGAATACGCGGCTGCAGGTTGAGCATCCGGTGACCGAGATGATCACCGGGCTCGATCTCGTCGAATGGCAGTTGCGGGTGGCGAGTGGAGAGCCGCTCCCGCTTAGCCAGGAGCAATTGGAGATCACTGGACATGCAATGGAGGCCCGAATCTATGCGGAAGATCCGGATCGCGGCTTCCTGCCTTCCACAGGTCGGCTGGTGTATTTGTCGCCGCCGCCGGAGACTGATTTCGTGCGCGTGGACACTGGCGTCGAGCAGGGTGACGAGATATCGCCACACTACGACCCAATGATCGCGAAGTTGATCGTCCGCGGTGAGGATAGGCGGCAGGCACTCGACCGGATGCGGCAAGCGCTCGCGCAGTACCGAATCGTCGGTGTGTCGAACAACGTCGACTTCCTTGCGCGGCTTGTTGCAGTGCCGTCGTTCGCGAATGCGCAGCTTGACACCGGCCTGATCGAGCGCGAGCAGACGTTGCTGTTCCCGTCGGCCGCCGACGTGCCGACGGAGGTCTGGTTGCTCGCCGCAATCGCCGAGCTGCTGCGTGAGCAGCATCTGGTAGAGAAGACGGCCATGCGATCGGCCGATCCGGATTCGCCGTGGCGCACACTCGACGGCTGGCGCCTGAACGGTCGCGCCGGGCGCCGATTGGTCTTCCGTGCCGGCGAAACGATGCAGGAAGTTGGCATCGAGATCGTGTCCGGCGGCTATCGGTTGACGGTCGGTGCACAGCCGATTGTCGTGCGAGGTGCACTCGGCCCTGACAGCGAATTGCAGGCGCAGCTTGGCGAGCGCAGGGTGCGCGCAACGGTCGTCGTCAGCAGCGAACGTCGACACGTGTTTTTCGAAGGGCGTGCGTGGCCGCTGGCGGTCGTCGATACGCTGCACGTCGGCGGCGCTGGGGAGGAAGTCGCAGGCGGACTGCGCGCGCCGATGCCGGGCAAGGTCATCGCGCTGTCAGTCGAACCCGGCACGCACGTGGAGAAGGGCGCTCCGCTGCTCGTGCTCGAAGCGATGAAGATGGAACACACGATCCATGCACCGCGCAAGGGCATCGTCAATGCATTCCGGTTTGCACCCGGCGATCAGGTCGCCGACGGAGCCGAGCTGCTGGACTTCGAGGGGAGTGAGTGATGGAACAGGTACGCATCGTCGAAGTCGGGCCGCGCGACGGACTGCAGAACGAGAAACAGAACGTTCCGACCGCGATCAAGCTGGAACTGATTAAACGTCTGGCCGTGGCGGGGTTGCGGGATATCGAGATCACGTCGTTCGTATCGCCGAAGTGGGTTCCGCAAATGGCGGATCAGGACGAGGTTATGCGGGGGCTGCGCCGTCGAGCGGACGTGAACTATACGGTGCTGGCGCCGAACCTGAAGGGGTTCGAGGCAGCGGTGGCGAAGGGGGCGACCGAGGTCGCCGTGTTCGCAGCAGCGTCGGAAGGGTTCTCGCAGAAGAACATCAATTGCTCAATCGACGAATCGATCGATCGTTTCGCTCCCGTGCTAGATACGGCCAAGCGTCAGGGAATCAAGGTTCGGGGCTACGTGTCATGCGTGGTGGGCTGTCCGTACGACGGTGCGATCACGCCGCAGCAGGTTGCGCACGTGGCCTCGCGCCTTGACGAGCTCGGCTGCTACGAGGTGTCGCTCGGTGACACAATCGGCGTCGGCACGCCACGCTCGGTGCTGACCATGCTCGAAGCGGTCGCAACAAGGGTGCCAATCGACCGGTTGGCGGGGCATTACCACGATACCTACGGAATGGCGGTGGCTAACGTTCACGCGTCGTATGACTTCGGCCTTCGGGTGTTCGACAGCTCGGTTGCCGGGTTGGGAGGCTGCCCATACGCGAAGGGTGCGACCGGCAACGTCGCGACCGAAGACGTTGTGTATCTGCTGCACGGACTGGGCGTTAGCACTGGCGTCGATCTGGATGCACTGGTGGATTGCGGCGCATGGATCTCAGCTCAGCTCGGCCGCGACAACGGGTCGCGAGTGGGGCGAGCCAGCCTCGCCAAGCGTGCGTAAATCGAACTGCTGTTCAATCCCGTCGTTCGTGCCTGACGGTTGAGCATCGGTCTGGTTGGCCGAGCGCCTAGGAGTCACGCTGAACGTAGCGATTGAAACGGAACATTTTGATGCTGATCGATCACTTGAACCGACAATTGTGTGAGCGCGCCGCGCAGTCGCTGACGCGGCAACGGCGCACGGTCGTGTCGCCGTGCGGCCCTTACACACAGTTGATACAAGATGGCGAGCAGCGATCTGTGCTCGCGTTCTGCAGCAACGATTACCTCGGCTTGGCGAATCACCCGGCGCTGGTCGCTGCATTTGCCGAAGGGGCCTGTCGTTGGGGCGTCGGCAGTGGCGCGTCGCATCTGGTCAGCGGGCACAGCGAGATTCACGATGCGCTGGAGTCGGATCTTGCCGATTGGCTGTCTCCGTGCATTCCAGGTGCGACGGCACTTTTCTTCGGTACCGGGTACCTGGCCAACCTCGCGCTGCTGACGGCACTTGGCGATGCACAGGCCACATTGTTTGCCGACAAGCTCAATCACGCGTCGCTAATCGACGGAGGATTGCTCGCGCGCGCCGACATGCAGCGCTATCCGCATCGCCGGCTGGACGTGCTGGAAAGCCAGCTCGAGCGCTGCACGACCTCGGTCCGGCTGATTGTCACGGACGCCGTGTTCAGCATGGACGGCGATCTGGCCGACCTGCCGGCGCTCCTTGACCTGGCAGAGCGCTTCGATGCGTGGCTGATCGTCGACGATGCGCATGGCTTTGGCGTCCTCGGTCCGAAGGGCCGCGGCTCGCTCGCGCACTTTGGCGTGAGCAGCGAACGCTTAATTTACATGGGCACGCTCGGCAAGGCGGCAGGTGTGGCTGGCGCGTTCGTGGCCGCGCATCCGACGATCGCGGAGTGGTTGCGGCAGGTCGCGCGCAGCTACATCTACACAACGGCCGCGCCCGCCGCGATCGCCCATGCGTTGCGGGTGAGCCTCGAACTCATCGCCGGCGACGACGGTGCGCAGCGGCGCATGGAGCTGCAGCAGCGCCTCCGTCAACTGCGTGACGGACTGGCCGCGATGATTGCCCGACGTCCGTCGCTCGGGTGGCGCCTGACCGAGTCCGCGACCGCGATCCAGCCGTTGATTGTCGGTGACAACGCGCGCGCGATGTCGTTGTCCGCTGCGCTAGAAGCTCAAGGTCTGTGGGTGCCAGCGATTCGCCCGCCGACGGTCCCGCTTGGGACCGCGCGCTTGCGCATCACGCTCAGCGCGGCCCATTCTGCGGACGATGTCGAGCGCCTGCTCGCCGCGCTTCAGGCTGCGTCATGAGCCGCGCGTCCATCATTCTTGCTACGTGTGCCGCACACCTTGATGCCGTCGCATTGTTCGTCATTCCTTGCTGGCATTTCTTTACTGGAGTTGCATCATGATTGCCGTCGCGACCATTCCTTTGTCGACCTTGAAGAAGCCGGCTGCTCAATCGAATGCGCGATGGCGCGTCGAAGATGTCGAGTCGTTGTTGGCGTTGCCGCTGATGGATCTGCTTCATCGTGCGCATCAGGTGCACGTCGAGCATTTCGATCCGAATGAAATTCAGCTGTCGACGCTGTTGTCGATCAAGACGGGCGGTTGCGCGGAGGACTGCGGCTATTGCCCGCAGTCGGCGCATTTCGACACCGACGTGAAAGCCAATAAGATTTTGCCAGTGGCGGAGGTCGTCGAGGCCGCGCGTAGCGCGAAGGAACAGGGCGCGACGCGCTTCTGCATGGGAGCCGCGTGGCGCAGCCCAAAACCGCGGGACATGGCGACCGTGACCGAGATGGTCAGACAAGTAAAGGCGCTGGGACTGGAAACATGCATGACGCTAGGCATGCTCGATGCTAAGCAGGCCAATTCGTTGAAGGACGCAGGCCTCGACTACTACAACCACAATCTCGACACAGCACCTGAATACTACGGCCGCATAGTCAGTACCCGGACCTACCAGGATCGGCTGGATACGCTGACTCACGTGCGCGATGCGGGCATCCACGTGTGCTGCGGCGGTATCGTCGGGATGGGAGAGGGGCGTGTGCATCGGGCGGGCCTGATCGCGGAGCTCGCCAATCTCGACCCGTATCCGGAGTCAGTGCCGATCAATAATCTGGTGCAGGTCGAAGGAACGCCGCTAGCGGGTAGCGAGTCACTCGATCCGTTCGAGTTCGTGCGGACCGTCGCAGTGGCACGCATCACGATGCCGCGCGCAATAGTACGACTGTCAGCTGGGCGCGAGCAGATGGACGATGCGCTGCAGGCACTGTGCTTTCTGGCCGGTGCGAACTCTATCTTTTATGGCGATAGGCTGTTGACCACGCACAATCCGCAGGTGGTGCGAGATCGCGCGCTGTTAGCCCGACTGGGGCTGCGTGTTCAGGCGGGGGGGGCGATATGAGTGCGCTGCCGATGTCTACCGTGAGCGCGTTTCCGCTTGGACGACCGATGATCGACGAAGGTTTTCTGGATAATCCCTATCCGACGTATCAGGAGTTGCGAGAAGCCGGGCCGATTCACTGGAGCAGTGAGTTCTTCGACGGCGCATGGCTGCTCACCCAGCACGAGGACGTTGAGGCGATGTTGCGCGACCCGCGCTTCTCGGCGCGCCGCACTGGCGGCTGGGTAATGAACAGTGACGCAGGCGCGCGCAGCGAGTTGAAGGGATTCCAGCAACTATTTGGTCGAGCGATGCTGTTTCTAGATGCGCCGGATCACACGCGCATACGCGATGTTATGCAGGCAGGCTTTCGGCCTGACGCGCTGCTGGCGTTGCGGCCGTATATCGAAGCACTCGTCGACGAACTGTTAGACGGGGTGGACGCCACACGCGGCTTCGACTTCATGCAACAGCTCGCCCGGCCATTGCCAGCGCGGGTGATCGCGAAGCTGATGGGCGTGACTGTCGATCACGACAGCCGTTTCGTCGAATGGTCGGACGACCTCGCCGCGTTCATCGGCGCGCCACGGCCAACGCTGGAACAGGCGCGGCGTGCGCAGGAAAGTCTGCTCGGGATGAGTCGCTACTTCGAGAATTTCCTCGCGAACGGTGATGCACAAGACGGCCTGGTGGGCCGTCTGGCACGCGCCTCGCGCGACGGAACGATCGCCGTCGGCGCCGAGTTGCTTGTGCAGTGCGCGATGCTGTTTTTCGCCGGCCACGAAACGACACGGAATCTACTCGGCAATGGGCTGTATCACCTGCTGGCATGGCCGGAGCTCTGGCGCGAGATTCAGCACGACCCACACCGGCTGAAGAGTGCGGTGCGCGAACTGCTGCGCTTTGACAGCCCGGTTCAGTACACTGGGCGGCGCGTAGCGACCGATCTGATTCTGCACGGACAACCGCTGCGCAGAGGGGAACTGGTGCTTGGACTCATCGGCGCCGCCAATCGCGATCCACGGCGCTACGAACGCCCCGATGAGCTCGACATAGGGCGCCGTGCGTTTGCGCCGCTGTCGTTCGGCAGTGGTCCGCATGTTTGCATTGGTGCCGTGTTGACAATGATGGAAGCCGAGATCGTCTTCAGTGAGCTGATCCGTCGCTGGCCTGAATTGCAGCTTTCTCAGCTCCGTCCGCGATGGAACCGGAACCCGCTCTATCGCGGGCTGGAGATGCTCGAAGTCCACATCCCTACGCCTGCCTCGAAGCGGGCCGCTACGTGAGGCCGCTCCTTACTGAGAGAATCGAGAAGTAGTTCCTGATTCAGTGAGCTTTTTTATTTGTCAGTCACGCGGGCTGTCGAAGGAGCGTTGTTGCATAAATCTGGCCGCCGTGCGACGGCCAGATTTATGCAACAACGTCGATCAAGACCCGTTCGAGTTACACCGTACGAGACCATTCGCCAATTTCGGCACCGTGATTTAGTGCTGTCAGCACCAAATCTGTGAATTATTGCACCACGTTGCGTTAGCCCCCGATCTGACAGTCGCGGCGCTTGGAATTAGGTATTTTCTGGAAATGGCTCACGAATTGCTTGTATTAATTGTGGCGGATCATCGTCGATTCGGTCTGGATGCAACAAACGTCAGCTCCTCGTCAGCGAATTCTTTTGGGATAACGGCATCCCGTGAATCCGTTTTTTTTGACCTGATCCAGAGGGCGATTTTTTTACCTCGCAGCAATGATGTCGCGAACCGCACCCAAAACGCATGTCAAAATCTCGGCCGTTAGCCGTGGGCATCTTGGAAAAATGCGTCAATTAACTCATCGAATCTTTAGTGAAGATTGAAAAGTGGAAAAAAAGACATTCGGCGGAACACCGCGAACTCTCGCCCTCCACGGCTGCGTGACCGAAGGGGACGTGTGAAATTGCTGCGTCGGAGACATGATACTAATGAGCCTGCTGAACGCGGCGAGAAAGCATGTCGTCCGACTCCGTGTTTGAAGGTGTAAGTTTTCCTCACAGCAAGAACAACAAAGCTCTCTTGTGCGACTGCTCAAAAATGACAAGAACCATTTCGGAACCGAATGCGCTGGAAGACATCGATCGACCAGTGTGTCCGCGCGCCAACTTGTCGACGCGAGCTTTCCGCGGCAGGTGTCAGAGATACTGAATGCGACCGGTCTGGCCGCCGAGCGCTGCGTCTCGAAGTTACCGAAAGCACATTGATGCATCAGAACGTGGTTTTCGTGCTTGAACAGATTCGCGAACTCGGCATTGGTTTGTCGATTGATGATTTCGGCACCGGCTATTCTTCCCTCGCCTATCTGAAGCGTTTGCAACGACACGAACGACACGAACGACACGAACGACACCGCCATCGCCGGTGCCGTCATCGCGCTCGGACGCAATCTCAAACTGGCCGCTGTGGCCTTGGGAGTTGAGCAGGAAGAGCAATGCGAGTACCTGCGCGAGTTCGGTCGTGATGCTGTACAGGGTTATCTGATCAGCCTGCCGATGCCGGCGAACGAAGTAACGCAATGGCTGTCCATAGCGGAGGCCGCATGTCCGCAGTAGGCCACGTTCTGCGCGACGTCGTCTCCGATGAGCGATGGGCACCGCCTTGTCATGAGATCCATCGATCATCGGCGGGACGTGGATCGCGGGTGCGGCTGCATGCGCATGATAATAGGCCGCGATTGCAGAATAAATAATTTAATTAGAATCTAAATATTATGCTGAAAAAGTTTAAAAATTCAAAGATCGGTCTGCGCCTGAGCGCAAGCTTCGGGCTTGTCTTGATGATCATGATAATGTTGATTGTAGTCAGCATGAATCGAATGAACGGCATAGGCGAGATCAACGAAAGCATCATTCACAAAGAGTGGGTGAAGGCGGACGCAGCGCAGACTATCAATGCGATGACACGGGCCAATGCGCGCCGGACTATGGAGCTATTCATCACAAGCGACAAGGACAACGCGGCCACGATTTATCAGAATATCGAGGAGAACAAGAAGACCATCGGCAACGCGCTTGAAACGCTCGACCAACTGGTCGACCAACCCGAGGGGCGGGCGATGCTGGTTCAGATCAAGGAATCCCGCGCCGCGTACGTCGCGTCATTCAGCAAGGTTGCGCAGTTGCTGCGTGACGATAAGCGTGACGAGGCTGTCAGCACGACGCGCAGCGAAACGCTCCCCTTGTTGGACGTCCTCCAGGAACACATCAAGGCACTGGTGGAGTTCCAGAAAAAACGGGTGGACGAAGGCGGTATGCAAGCCAGACAAGACATCGAATCTGCACGTGACCTGATGGTCGGACTAGGTTTCGCCGCTCTCGTAAGCGGGATCAGCTTGGCGTACGCCGTCACGCGCTCGATAATCCGTCCATTGCGTGCCGCGGTGCGAGTCGCCCAGGCAGTTGCCTCTGGCGATTTGACGAGCCGTATTCTGATACGTTCCAATGACGAGACTGGCCAACTGCTGGAATCTCTTAAGGACATGAATGGACACCTGAAGCAGATTGTCGGGGAAGTGCGCCTGGGTACTGACACCATCGCCACGGCATCCAGCCAGATTGACCTGCCCCCGTCAGTAGGGCCAATGGGCTTCTAGCAAAGTCCCGTTAAACCAGCTCCTGGAAAGCGGCAGGAGCATCCGCTGTTGCCCGATGTTTCGCCGCAAACTCTGATGGCGAAAGGTAGTTCAGCGCGCTGTGAGGTCTTTGTTCGTTGTAGTCCTGGCGCCAGCCCGCGATGACCGCCCGAGCGTGGGCCAACGTCGTGAACCAGTGCTCGTTAAGGCATTCGTCGCGGAACTTGCCGTTGAACGATTCAATGTACGCATTCTGCGTTGGCTTTCCCGCCTGAATCAACTTCAAGGTGACGCCATTCGCATACGCCCATTGGTCGAGCGCGCGGCTCGTGAATTCGGGGCCCTGGTCGGTGCGCACCGCCTTGGGATAGCCACGGAAGCGAGCGGCACGGTCCAATGCCCGAGCGACGTACAAGCCGGAGATGCCTTGGTCGACGACGATGTCGACCGCCTCTTTCGTGAAATCATCGACGACGGTCAGGCACTTCAAGCGCCGGCCGTTGACAAGCGTATCCATCACGAAGTCGATTGACCAGACTTCGTTGGGTGCGCCGGGCAACGCCAGTTGCTCGCGCTCAATCATTACGCCGTGGCGTCTGCGGCGGCGCCGCACAGCCAGTCCTGCCTCACGGTACAGGCGATAGACGCGTTTGTGATTGGCGTATGTGCCTTCGCGCTCCACCAGGGCGTGCAACCGGCGGTAGCCGAACCGACGACGTTCGTGCGCCAGTTCCACCAGACGCGCCGCTAGCACCTCGTTCTCGTGGTCCGGCTTCGCGTCGTAATGCAACACGCTGCGAGAAAGCCCGACAAGCCGGCAGGCGCGGCGTTCAGAGATGTTGACCTTCTCCCGAATCGCCGCCACCGCTTCGCGCTTGGCTTGTGGGCTCAGGGCTTTCCCTTGACGACGACCTTCAACGCTTCCATATCGAGCATTGCTTCGGCCAGCAGTTTCTTCAGCCGGGCATTCTCCGCCTCGAGGTCCTTCAGCCGGCGGGCTTCCGACACGTCCATGCCGCCGAACTTCGCACGCCAGGTGTAGAACGACGCGTCACTGAACCCGTGCTTCCTGCACAGTTCCTTGACCGGCATACCGGCCTCGGCTTCCTTCAGAAATCCGATGATTTGCTGTTCCGTAAAGCGCTTCTTCATGTTCGCCTTCTTCTCCGAAAACGAACTTTACTAGACTCCGGCTGGCCCTGTTTGCAGGGGGCAGGAGACGTCATTCGAGGCGTATCTGGAACATTTGTGTGAAGCGCTTGGGCATAGCGACCGCGAGTCAGGATTGAGAGGCTATTGCCAAGGGCTGATGCTGCCAATTCGGCGCAAGAGCGTCGAGCCGCTGGCGGCACATCTGGAACCGGAGCATGTGAGCGCGCGGCACCAGTCACTGCATCATTTCGTGGCGAAGTCGGAATGGTCCGATACGGCGCTGCTCGAGCAGGTGCGGCGCTGGGTGCTGCCGCACATGGACCCGGCTGGCGGGTTGTACTGGATCATTGACGACACGGGATTTCCCAAGAAGGGTGAGCATTCGGTCGGCGTGGCACGGCAATACTGCGGTCAACTGGGCAAGCAGGACAACTGCCAGGTTGCGGTGAGCCTGTCGGTGGCGACGGAAGACGCGAGCCTACCGGTGTCGTATCGACTGTATCTGCCGCGTGAATGGAGCGACGATCCCGTGCGACGACAGAAAGCCGGCGTGCCCGAGGAAATCGAGTTTGCAACCAAACCAGAGATTGCGACCGGGCAGTTGCGCGAAGCACGGCAAAGCGGCGCGCCCGACGGTATCGTGTTGGCCGATGCGGGCTATGGAGACGACACCTCGTTTCGGGAGACCGTCAGCGAGCTCGGGCTGCAGTATGCGGTGGGCATTCGCTCGAACACGCGCGTATGGGCGCCGGGCACGGCTCCTCTACCGCCCGAGCCCGCCGCGGGGAAATCGGGCCGGCCACGCAGCTTGTTACGGCGCGCACCGGGACATGAGCCGATCGGAGTCAAGGATCTGGCCTCTACGCTCGATGCCTCGCGCTATCGCAACGTGATATGGCGCGAAGGTACGTGCGCCGCGCTCAGTTCGCGCTTTGCTGCCGTGCGCGTGCGTGCTTCACACCGAGATTACTGGCGCTCCACACTGCGCGATGAGGAATGGCTGCTGATCGAATGGCCCGAAGGTGATGCGGAGCCACTCAAGTACTGGCTTTCGACTTTGCCCCCAGACACGACGCTCGAACGACTGGTTCATGTCGCCAAGATGCGCTGGCGTATCGAGCGGGACTATCAGGATCTCAAGCAGGAGTTCGGCCTGGGACACTTCGAAGGACGTGGCTGGCGTGGATTCCATCACCATGCATCGTTGTGTATTGCTGCCTAAGGATTTCTTGTTGCTCAACGCCTCATTCAAGGTGACAGTAAAAAAAACTCCGCGATCCGCGACCCATTTGCCTTACCCTCGGATTACGTGCCACGCGGGTCCCCGGCGCGCACAGCGCCACGTGGCTGATTCCATCACCACGCTGCGCTGGCGTATCGCTGCATGCATCGCGCGCCGGCTCGAGCGATGTCCGTTTTGTTCAGCATCCAATGCTGATTTATTGACACAGTAAGATTAGTCAAAAACACAGTCTTATGATCGGGTAAGGCCACGGCGTTGCCGCCGCAGCCTCCCCTAAGAACCGTACGTGCAAGTTTCCCTGCATACGGCTCAAGCATCCCGAAATCGCTTCTATAAGTGACCGGCGTCGATTTACCGACGCCTGCACATTGCAGTGCCGAGGTTCTCCCGCCGAGACGGAGGGCGCAGACACCGCGAGCGGTGCTCTCTCATGCTTCCCTCTATGGAGTCTTTCGACCGGTTCGTGCCGGAACACCGAGCGGAAGTCTGCTTGTTTTCGCGCTCGATGATATTGCAACCGCTATCTGGACGATTACAGCCCAGCATTCGCTTTTTTCGCCTTCTCATACCGCACGGTCAACAACTTGCCTTACGGCCTGTTTGCCACGTGGGCAACCATGCGGGCTTCCCACGTTCCCGTTTCATCACACGACTGGGGAAGGGTTCGCCTCTCCGCCGGTGGTACTAATAGCGACGTGTCGTTTGGTAGGAGAACGACAACCGACCACACCCCGTTTTGGGGTGATGTCTGGCAGCAGCTTTGGCACCTCACTAATCCATTGAATCAGAAGAATTGGCGGTGATTCGGCGAGTGGGATCGTTGTAGGTCCACTGCAATGGTTTCGGATCCTTGTAGTGGGTAGCCCCGCTGCCTTACGGCAGCGGGGCCCCCGAAGAACGCAGCATGCGACTTTCACCGCACTGCGCTCGAGCACAGCATTAAGCGTCGCGCTGACGCCGGTCTCGCCAACTGCACGAGCCCTTCGCAAGCATCACATCGTTGATTCGCCTCGTCGCTGAGACGAAGGGCGCTGAACCGTAGTGATACCGGTCTCTCACAAGCTGACCGCTTATCCCGATGGCTCCAAGAAGTTCAGGGAAGGCTCGGTTGGCAAAAAGCCCTCGTGGCCCTCGCCAACAAACACGCACGCATTATCTGGGCCCTACTGACGCGAGACGAGTCGTTCAGGCCCGAC
The DNA here is from genome assembly GCF_017104825.1 of Burkholderia sp. Ac-20345. NCBI lineage: Bacteria > Pseudomonadati > Pseudomonadota > Betaproteobacteria > Burkholderiales > Burkholderiaceae > Burkholderia > Burkholderia sp. Ac-20345. The sequence continues at coordinate 28,747 of NZ_JAAGPO010000064.1, forward strand.
CACGTGCCGGCATGCTTTACTCCTATGCAACCGCAAGAACAGTAAGCAGCAACAGCAGCGCCTTTCTCTGACAGATTGCAACGGACGAATCGACGACAGGTTGGACCGGCAGCAGGACAGCTCGATGAAACGCTCGGCATGCACAGCGCAATGCCGCTGTCCGGATGGAGCCCTGCTGAGCGGTTAGTATTCTGGCCCGAGCCGAGCGCGCTCGCAGGCCGATTGTAGGTGCGCAGTCCATCTCGTCGCCATCGTGCCGCAATGCAGAGATGTCAGAACGATATTGCTCGAACCCGAAGGTCCTTGTAGGTGTTTCAGGGGGCTACTCCAGTCGCCAGATTCGGGGGGGCGTTGGTGAGGCTCGGCAATGCTGCAGCAACGTCTCGATATAGGTTTGATCTATATCGGGAAGACCAAATCCATATTTCCTCCCGTGCTTCTTCGAGGCGTACATTCAGCCCAACTATTTGGAAAAGCTGTCGGGCGTGCGCGACACCAGATTGTGGCGCCCGCCTGGCATTAACGGAGACATGCAATGGGCACAATTTTCATCAACGGAAAGTGGGCCGATGCGGCGTCGGGTGAAACCATCGATGTGGTCAACCCGTCGAACGGTGTGAAATTTACCACCATCAGCCGCGGCAAAGCCGAAGATATCGACCGTGCAGTTCTGGCAGCCAACGAGGCACTCGAAGGCGAATGGGGACGGTTGACCGCGACAGAGCGAGGCAGACTCCTCTGCAAGCTCAGCCAGCTAATTCTCGACAACGCAGAAGACCTCGCCCAAATCGAAGCGAGCGACACAGGCAAGCCCCTGACCGTTGCTCGCAATGACGTAAGAGTTGTCGCTCGGTACTTTGAATTCTACGGTACCGCAGCAGACAAGATTCACGGCCAGACCATCCCGTATCTCGACGGTTTCAACGTCAGTGTTGTACGAGTTCCGCACGGCGTCACCGCTCACATCATTCCGTGGAATTACCCGGCTCAGATGCTCGGCCGCACGATTGCGCCGGCCCTCGCGATGGGCAATGCCGCAGTCCTCAAACCTTCGGAAGACGCATGCCTAAGCAGCATCCGCCTCGTGGAACTGGTAGAGCAGGCTGGTTTCCCGGCGGGTGCACTCAGCCTCGTGACGGGCTATGGCTACGAAGCTGGTGCCGCGCTGACCGCCCATCCGAAGATCAATTTCGCAACTTTCACTGGCTCTCCAGAAGTCGGCGTGATGGTGCAGGAAGCGACGGCACGTAATCACGTTCCCTGTGTGCTCGAACTGGGCGGCAAGTCTCCGCAGATCGTCTTCGAAGACGCGGACCTCGACAAGTCGGCGCCGCAAATCGTGCGCGCTATCGTCCAGAACGCCGGGCAAACGTGTTCGGCGGGCAGCCGACTCCTGATCCAGGAAAGCATCTATGACAAGTTTATCGCGAAGGTTGCTCGCCTCTTCGCAGAAGTCCGCGTCGGCACGCCAGAGATGGACCTTGACTGCGGCCCGATTGTGAGCGCAAAGCAGCTCGCGCGTGTCCAAGGCTTCATCGACGAGGCTAGGGCCTCTGGGGTGCCGGTCCTGTCCGAAGGCGCGATTGCGAGCGACGTTCCCTTGGGCGGTTTCTTCGTGGCTCCAATCCTTTTTGGACAGGTGCCGCGCGACCATCGGCTTGCATGCGAGGAGGTGTTCGGCCCGGTCCTTTCGGCAATGTCGTTCAAGGATGAAGCGGACGCGGTCGCGCTTGCAAACGGCACCGAGTTTGGCCTCGCGGCGGGCGTTTGGACAGAAAACGGAAGCCGACAGGCACGTATGGCTCGCAAGATCGTCGCTGGTCAGGTGTTCATCAACTGCTACGGTGCCGGTGGCGGTGTCGAGCTTCCGTTCGGCGGCATGAAGAAGAGTGGCCACGGTCGTGAAAAGGGCTTTCTCGCCCTTGAAGAAATGAGCACGACCAAGACGGTTGTGCAGAACTTCAACTAAACAGATCTAGGAGACATAACATGGGAGCCCTCCAAGGGAAAGTCGCAATCGTCACCGGAGCAGCAAGCGGCTTCGGCGCGGAAATCGCTCGCCACTACGTCGAAGCTGGCGCGAAGGTCATCATCGCAGACCTGAACGTCTCAGCGGGCGAGAAGGTCGCTGGGGAGCTTGGCGAGAACGCGATTGCCGTCGCGTGCGATGTGACGAAGGGCGCAGATGTGCGGAATGCCGTCCGCACTTGTGTTGAGAAATTCGGCGTGCCAGACATCGTTGTCAACAATGCTGGAACGACGCACAAGAATCAGCCGATGCTCAACGTAGACGAGGAAACGTTCGACCGCGTGTACGCGGTGAACATCAAGTCCATTTATCACATGGCCCACGCCGTCGTTCCTCTCATGCGTGAGCGCAAGAGCGGCGTCATTCTGAACGTCGGTTCGGTCGCTGGTATCCGTCCGCGGCCTGGCCTGACTTGGTACAACGGCTCAAAGGGCGCGGTGAACATGCTGTCGAAGTCGATGGCGGTCGAGCTCGCCCCGGACAACATCCGAGTCAACGCCATCTGTCCGGTCATGGGGGCGACGGCTCTTCTCGAGAACTTCATGGGAGTGCCCGACACCCCTGAGAATCGCGCTCGTTTCATCTCGACGATCCCTCTGGGGCGTCTGTGCGAGCCGGAGGATGTCGCGCATGTAGCGGTGTTCCTTGCCACCGACGGCGCTGAGTACCTGACGGGTCTCGAAGTTCCGGTGGATGGGGGCCGCACTGTTTAAACCTGCACATTCATAGTTCCTACCGCTTCGCCAAACGCAGCCCAATACGGGCATTGGCGAGCGGCCGCATCAAAAGCTGCAGTTTGGAGCGACGTCTTCTCGCTTGCTCCGGCATCAGCGGACGTGTGTGTCGTGCGCTACAGGATAGGCCTATAGCTGGCAAAGTTAGTCCAAATTTCCCCGACTTCGGCGAAAGCGTTAGATTGGGGGGGGCTCTGTTTAACGTCGTCATGATGCAAAACGCTCTTGCTCGCATCTTGCCCGAATTCATTCGGGGTTACGGCGCCGTCACGCCCTTCGCCGGGAAGCGTGGTGTCTTGCCAGTGTTTGAACGCGCCGTAGTCCGCATGACACCTGTACCGCCGGCAACGGAAAAACTGCTACCCGACGTCGAAATGGCGCTTGTCGAATGTGGAGTTCGAGACGGTGCGACGCTGTCTTTCCACCATCATCTGCACAATGGGGACCATGTTCTAAACGTGGTTCTCGCCGTTGCGGCAAGGATGGACCTCATTTCGAACCGACCTTTTATTTATCCTGGCCATGGGCCCAGCCTCCATGAGGCATTTGTCGCAACGTGAAGCAGCGTATCTGGCGCCCACTGGGCCGGTTATAGGATTCCGCTATATCGGCTAGGTCTATCTCGTCTTTCCTCTACTCGCCACTTAGCAGGTACCTTGTCTCTACTGAAGTTGCCAGAGCACACCTACAACCTCTCTACGGCTTGCGAAGCTGTAGCCGGCAAGTGCCAGCGCATTTCCTATCCGAAGATTCAGACAAAGTGGAGACACGTCATGCATTCGCGAACGATTGACGTCCAGGAGTTTCTGGACAACCGGCGCTTTTCGGCGTTCCAGTGGGCTATCCTTTTCCTCTGTTTTTGTGTTGTGGCCGTCGACGGTTTGGACACAGCGGCAATGGGTTTCATTGCGCCGGCGCTTGTCTCCGAATGGGGGGTTACCAAGGCGGCCCTCGCGCCAGTAATGAGCGCAGCGCTCTTCGGGCTCGCGGTTGGTGCGCTCACAGCTGGTCCGCTTGCCGACAAATACGGCCGGAAGAATGTCGTCGTGACGTCGGTGATGATTTTCGGTCTCGCAAGCCTCTTCAGTGCCGCCGCTTGGTCACTTTGGTCGCTGACGACGTTCCGCTTCCTCACCGGCCTTGGGCTTGGAGCTGCGATGCCGAACGCAGTGACTCTCATGAGTGAATACGCTCCGCGCAGAACTCGCTCCCTGCTCTCGAACCTGATGTTTGCCGGCTTCTCGCTCGGATCTGCGTCATCGGGTTTCGTCGCATCGCAAATCATCCCCTTATTCGGTTGGCGCAGCCTTCTGGTTGTCGGCGGTATATTGCCGCTGATTCTCGGTGTCCTGCTCATCGTCGTCCTTCCTGAATCGGTTCGCTTCCTTGTCTGTCGCAACGCCCCAGCCGCGCGTATTGCCAAAATCCTGCGCTGCATTTCGTCCGACACGGATTTTTCGAATGCCCGGTTCACAGTGCCGGAAGCCACGCTCGGGACCTCCGAATCGTCGATCAAGTCGCTGTTTCGACACGACAATGGGACCGGCACGATGCTGCTGTGGACCACCTACTTCATGGGCCTCGTCGTCGTGTACATGCTGACCGGCTGGTTGCCGACTCTAATGAAAGATGCGGGCGTCTCCATGGCCCAAGCCGCAGTCGTCACCGGTATGTTCCAGTTCGGCAGCATGTTCGGCTCGGTGATGATGGGCTGGCTCATGGACCGATTCAGTCATCACCTGGTGATGGGCGTTTCCTACGCGATTGCCTCCGTGATGGTCGTGCTCATCGGCATGCACCCGGGCGATGTCGCCGTGCTTCGTATGCTCGTGTTCGGTGCCGGTTTCGCGATGGGTGCGCAGGTTTCGATGGTGATCCTCGCTGCCCACTTTTACCAGACCCAATGCCGTGCGACTGGCGTGAGCTGGATGCTGGGCATCGGGCGATTCGGGGGAATCCTTGGCGCATCGATGGGAGGTGTGCTGATTACAATGGGCTGGGATTTCCGCACCATTTTCTTCGGGCTGGCCATCCCTGCAGCACTCGCTGCCGTCGCAGTCGGCACGAAAGGTCTCTATTACGCTCGACGCCGCGACTCAGTCCCAATTGGGTTTCCGGCGCCCGACATTGACGCGCATTGATGTTCATTTTTCCACTTCAACGAGAAGCGGGATTGATTGCGACGGCGGGTGGTCGCACTCGTCGTATGACCTATGTCTGATAAGGGGGAAACCTTGCGACCACTGGATGGAGTCAAAGTCGTTACGCTGGAGCACGCGATCGCGGCGCCGTTTTGCACACGCCAGCTCGCCGACCTCGGCGCACGCGTCATCAAGATTGAACGTCCGGGTTCAGGCGACTTTGCACGCGGCTATGACAATCGCGTCAACGGCATGTCGTCGCACTTCGTGTGGACGAACCGCTCGAAAGAAAGCCTCGCGCTCGACTTGAAGGCAGAGGGTGCATTGGACATCGTCAAAGCGCTGCTCGCAGATGCGGACGTCCTTGTGCAAAATCTTGCCCCGGGCGCGACGGACCGCCTCGGCCTGAGCTATGAAGCCTTGCGTGAACGCTTCCCGTGGCTGATCGTCTGCAATATCAGTGGCTACGGCCCCGACGGGCCATATCGCGACAAGAAGGCGTATGACCTGCTCATCCAGAGCGAGGCTGGCTTCCTGTCCGTAACCGGCTCCCCTGAGGAATCGGCCAAAGCCGGCTGTTCGGTGGCAGATATCTCCGCTGGCATGTACGCGTACACCAACATTCTCGCAGCACTCCTGCAGCGGCATCACACTGGCGAAGGCTGTCGAATTGACGTCTCCATGCTCGAATCCATGGTCGAATGGATGGGCTTCCCTCTCTACTACGCGTTCGAAGGTCAAACACCTCCTCCACGCGCGGGCGCCGCGCACGCAACAATCTTCCCGTACGGCCCGTTCGAAGTTGGCAGTAGCGACACTGTGATGCTCGGCTTGCAGAATGAGCGCGAATGGGCGCTCTTCTGTGAAAAGGTACTCGAACAGCCCGAATTGGCAATTGACGCGCGTTTCGATGCCAATCCGAAACGGGTGAGTAACAAGGTCGAACTGCGCTCCATCATTACATCAATATTCTCGAAGTTGTCCGCGACGGAAGTTTTGGCGCGCCTAGATGAAGCAGGTATCGCAAATGCGAAGGTCAACGACATGAGCGCAGTGTGGCGGCATCCGCAGCTCTTGGCACGTAACCGCTGGACGACTATCGAAACTCCGACTGGCATGATTCCCGCGTTGCTCCCGCCAGGCGTACCGGCATCATTCCATGCGCGCATGGACGCCGTTCCCTCTGTTGGGCAGCATACAGATGCAATCCTTCGCGAACTCGGCTTCTCGAGTACCACTGGTAGTGGTTACAAGGCTGTCGCTGAAGTATCGGCCGACTGAGGAGGATCGCATTCATGTTAGCAAAATCGTATTTGTTCGTTCCGGGCAATCGTCCCGAACGCTTTGAGAAAGCATGCACGTCGGGTGCTGGCGCCGTTATCCTCGACCTCGAGGATGCAGTCGCGGCATACGAGAAGGTAGTGGCTCGCCAGTCGGTGGTCGCATGGCTCTGCGCGGGCGGACGCGCATTCGTGCGCATCAATGCTGCAGATACCGCTTGGTATGCAGAAGATGTATCGAGCCTCGTGGGCTGCGCCGGCCTTCTTGGCATCGTCGTTCCCAAAGCTGAAGATGAAGCCGCGCTTCGGACAGTGGCGATGTCGTTGCCCGAGAGCGGAGCTCTCCTGCCGCTCATTGAAACCGCTGCGGCCTTCGACCAACTCGGCGCAATTGCGCGTGTCCCGCGCGTGCAGCGTCTACTCTTCGGCACAATAGATTTCCAGGTTGACACTGGAATCCGCGGCAATGGCGACGAACTGCTCTACTTCCGCTCACAGCTCACGCTCGTGTCGCGGATTGCAAAAATTGGTGCGCCGGTCGATGGCGTGACGGTTGCGATCGACAATGCCGAGCTATTGCACGACGAAACGTTGCGCGCGAGAAATCTCGGCTTTAGCGGCAAGCTTTGCATCCACCCGAAGCAAATACCTTATGTGCACGCGGCCTTCGCACCTTCGGCCGAGGAAATTGATTGGGCCCGACGCGTGATAGAAGCTGTGAACGCGAGCAGGGGCTCCGCCACGATCGTCGATGGGAAGATGGTCGACCTGCCAGTTATCGCGCAGGCACATAACGTCCTGGAGATTGCTGGCATTGAGGCTCTGTAAACGTTAGCCGCACCGCCAGGAACGCGGAGTCATCTATCATCGAAGTCGGGCACGTGACGGAAAAGTGGAAATTGCCCGATGCAGGGCGCCGCCGCTCTGAACTTCGACTATCGCGTCCATAGGCGTTCAACCTGACGCAGTATGTCAATGACGGAGCCATCCCGATATTGCTGGGCAGCAAGAACGCGACGATCGTCGTTATTCCCGGCCATCGGACGTGCACGAGGTGCCGCGCCGTCGTTTGCGAGGTCGAAGAGTCGCTGGATTGATACGATGCTCAGGCTGGCGGTCACGAACTGGTCGGGAAGGTCAGGGCGTTCGGGGTTCACGGCGACTCCGGCCTCTGTAACAACTACGTCGATCGATGCGCCCGGCGTCGTCGCAGTGGTCACTTTCCCGACGATTTTCGGGTGTACGCCCGCCTTGAGCTTCGTGGTCACAAGCGCGAGCTTTGCGCCGCCGGCAGTGTCGCTGTGGCTGCCCGAGCCGCCGAGGAGACTGCCGTCGGACCGGGTCGACACGTTGACATTGAAGTCCAGGTCAATCTCCGCGGCACCTAGAATCATCGAATCGAGGCGGTTAACTACTGGCCCACGATTGCATGGGTTCGCATAGAGAGATGCGGACATCGCCTGATGTCGTGGATTCTCACGGTAGGAGCGCGCCGCGTCGAGATCGAAGCACTGCACGTCGAAGATGGGGCGGAACAGGCGTGCTTCGAACATCGAGACGATCGACCCGGTAACGCCGCCAGCCGCGAAGCTTCCCTCGACTTTGCGCTCCCTCATCTGCTCCCGGACATATCTCGCCACGACGAGTGACACACCGCCTGCCCCCGTTTGGAAGGAGGATCCATCCTGGATGAGCCGACCCGCGTCGAGCGCCTTCGGTACGGTCAAAGCGATATCCTGGCCCACGGCGTCCTGCGTCATGCGGGTAGCGCCCGACTCTATTTGCGATGCGTTGCCGATGCTCGGCACCGTAACCACGTAGTCAACCAGCTCTTGCGTGATATCTGCGGGGCGCGCGGGATAAGGCACCAGGTTGTCCGTAATAGCCACGACGCGGCGCGCGGAAGCTGCGTCGACCTGAGCGTTGCCTAATGTGCCGCACGCTGAAGGCCCGTCTACGTCGTTTATGTTACCGTAATCGTCAGCTGTCGGCGCGGCGATAAACGCGACATCGATGGCGCGGACCCGGCCACTATGGGTCTGGAGCACAGCGACGCTCCTGAGCTTGCCCGGGCTGATGGCGTCGGCAACCGGACCCGCCACATACGAGGTGCAGATGCTTTCCACGGCACCAGAAGCGAAGTGCTCAACCAGCGGCGCATGCACCGGAAAAATTGAACTGGCGACAATACGCAAGCCGCGAATACTTACCCGAAACTGAGGCAGCGCTGGTCCGGATCGGTAATCAAAATTTTCGCAGGTAACGTAATAGCGGGTTGGTCTCTTAGAGGCGCTAACAGAATGACTTTTGGTGGTGCCGCCAGCAGATGATGCAAGCGGTGATTTTCATGGACGCTTCGTGTATGGCCGCGAGGCGTTCGAACCGGATGCACAAGCGCCTGAAGTCGTGCAGCCATGCAAAGGTGCGCTCGACGACCCAGCGGGTTTTTCCGAGGCCACTGCAGTGCGGCTCACCTCGACGGGCGATCGGCGTGGCGATGCCGGCAGAAAGAGCGGCGTGCGATACTTGTCGTGATGGTAGCCGCGATCGGCCTGGAAGACGGCAGGCTTTGACAGTGGTCGGCCACGCTTGCCGAGAATGTGCGGTATGGCCTCGACGAGGGGTAGCAGTTGCGTGACGTCGTTGCGGTTGGCGCCCGTAAGGATCAGCGTGAGCGGGATGCCCTGCGCTTCGGTCACGAGGTGGTGCTTGGAACCGGGTCGTGCCCGGTCGGTGGGATTCGGTCCTGTTTTTTCACCTGATCCCACTGCACGGATGGAGGACGATTCGATGACCACATGAGGCCAGTCGATGCCACGCGACGGGATAACAGCCCCCGCAACTCATTTTGTTAGAGCTTCTTAGTGCGCGCGATGCAGGGCAGCGCGCAACGCGTGACCCAACTGCTGCTGTGCAAGACGAGCTGCCGGTACCGCGCCGCCCATGCTGATGAACCCGTGTGGGAGGCCATGATATTCAACCACTACTACATCGTTGCCGGCTTCAAGCAGGCGGTCTCCGTAGGCCAGCGCCTCGTCCCGCAATGGATCATGAGTGGCGATCTGGAGCAGTACCGGCGGCAGGTTTGCCAAGTTGTCCGCCAGCAACGGCGCGGCAAGTTCGTCTTTCGGCGGCCCTCCGGCACCGAAATATAGACGATCGAAGTAGTCCATCATACGGGCTGTCAACGTGGGGCCGTCCTCATACTGAATGTGTGATGGAAAATCTCTACGCGAGCCAGCGGCCACAGGCGGATAAACGAGGCCCTGAAACACGATGGCGGGACCGCCGCGATCTCGCGCGACAATACACATCACTGTTGCGAGCGACGCGCCCGCGCTGTCTCCAGTTACTGCAATAGGGGCACCGGATATTGCGAGTTCTCCCGTGTTGGCTGCGACCCATTCGAGTGCCGCCCACGCGTCGTCGACGGCTGCTGGGAATGGGTGTTCGGGTGCAAGCCGGTAGTCCACCGACACGACTGTTGCGCCGCTGTCATCACATAGTGTGCGGCACACGTTGTCGTATCCGTCCAAGTCGCCGAGCACGAATCCCCCGCCATGGTAGTAGACAATGATTCCTTGGGTTGATTCGCGCGTTGGTCGGTAAATGCGCAATCTCAGGGCGCCGTCAGAGCCATCGATCAAATGATTTGCTACGTCGACATCCACAGGCCCTACATCAGCACTCGCGAGAATTTGGCGATATACAGCCCGGGCGGTGACCGGTGGCAGGCTGGCGAGATCCGGTGCGCCGGATGCTTTGGACTGGGCCAGAATGGTTTGCACGATTCTGTCGAGTGGCATGTCTAATTCCTTTATTTGGTTTAGAAAAATAATAATGTTGTATATGCATTTTAAGAGGGAGGCCGCGACTGCCCGTCACAGGAGAAGCGCTCTTTTCATACGCGCCGAGCGCCCACAGTGTTACCTGCGATTCTCTCCGCCTTCGACCTCAGTGTCGCGTTCAGATCTGTAGCGGTTTTTTTGCGGATTCGCATGCAGCGTTGATGGAATCAGTTCCGATGTCGGCAAGTAATTGCACGAGTTCGGCGGGTTGCGAATAGAACGGCGAGTGACTGGACGCCAAGGTGTGCCGGATGGTCTCATTGCCCATGGCACGGTCCATGGCAGCAATCATATGATCCTGGCCGACGATAGGGATCGCGCGGTCCTCAGTGCAACGAATGTAGTGGCGCTTGACAGTCCCAAACCGACCGGCAGTCACTGCTGACGGTCGTAGCACGGTTGCGACAGGTTCGTCACAATGCAGGCGTGCAGCGACACCAACCAGATCGGCGTCAGCTACGTCGGCGTAAAATGCCGCCTTAAGCATCGCCCGATAGGTTGGGTCTTCGGAGAACGGGTCGAGCCTCAGCGCTCCCACTTGGACAGGATCGGCCAGGAACAGGGAAGGTACCATGGCATCGACCATTGTCTCGTGCTCGATCATGGCGATGGGTGGCATACCCGGCGGTAAAAGGAACGCCGTGAGATAGACAACAGCCTCTAGCAATTCAGGCACGGTCTCTGCCACGTCTGAAATCGTTGCGCCCCCCAACGAATGTCCAATAAGGATCACCGGTCGATCCGCAGACTTGATGACCGCAATCACGGCGCGCGTGCGTTCCTCCTGCGTTACGCCCGCATTGGGTGACGGTTCGACAGCAAAGGCGGCGCGATCAAGCGGTCGCCAGGAATACGACGCAGGCATTCTGGCATTCGCGCCGGCGCCGGGCAGGTCAATGGCGTGGGCAGTATGTCCCTTGGCTTCGAGGCCTGGTAACACGTGGTCCCAGGTCCCCATGTCGTGCCAGAAGCCGTGAACGAAGACGAAGGTGCAATGGTCGGCGCGCATAGGCGTTGTCTCCGATGATGGAAGTGGCATTTCGCCGTAGTTTAGGAAGACCGGTGCTCCCACTGAAGTGACCAAGGACGAAAATCAATGACCCATAGCGAAATGCAAGTGTTTAATGCATCTACCGTCGGAATTTCCGCATCCGAGCAGTTTGACTATTGGCGAGAGGCGATCTGTCCGGTTTATACCGGGATCGACCCCGAACCACCGGGACAAGTGGGGTTCGACGCATGTTTCGAGGCCATCATCTGCGGTACCGTCAAAATTGCTCGGATCAACGCACCTGGCCACAGTGCGCGAAGGAACGAGGTTGCCATGCACCGTATTCCAGACAATAGTGTGTTCGTCAACTATTGTGAGAGCAGCGATTACGGAGCTGAGGATTCTCTTGGAGAACCTCTCGTGTCCCGAGGGACACTGAGGTTGCTCGACAATGCTGCAGGCTTCGTTGTGCGTTTTCCTGAACATCGATGCATGACTTTGCATTCGCTACGCTTGCCCCGACAATTGTTTGGCACAGATCCACCTTTCGCGACCATGAATGCCGCGTTCACATGCACGGCCTTAGGGCGGCTGGCCGGCGAACAATTTAGGCTTTTGTGTCAGTCCATGGACTTGCAGCAACACCGAGCAGTGGTTGCCATTGGGCGCTCTTTGGAAACCCTGATTCTCGCCGTGGCGGAGGAGAGTAGTCGAGTCAATGCAAGTGTGCAGAAATTCGAAGCCAACGTCGTCCATCTTAAGGACTACGCGCGGGCGCGCCTCGTAGCGCCCGATTTGACGGTCGCCACGATTGCCGACGCATTCCATTGCACCACTCGCACTATCCAGAACCGGTTTGCTGGCGTTGGCGAAACATTTTCGTCTTGGCTATTGGAAGAACGATTGCGAAAGGCGCTTTCGATGCTGCGCGAGCCGCAGCATTCCGTGCGCAGTGTGGAGTGGATCGGCTATCGCTGCGGCTTTGCCTCGGCGGCGCATTTTCATCGCGCATTCAAATTTCGCTTCGGCGTTACGCCGGGATCCGCGCGAACACAAACGTCTATCGCGCGCGATAGTAAAGTCTGAGGTGACAATCCACCATCACCGCGATGCTCGCGCCAAGCGGCGCGCTGTCACCACATGCGGTATTTCGGATGCAAATACACGACGTTACCAGTCGCGGTTCCTGAAGACATCGGACTGCGCGACTGCCCTTATTCTTCCTACGTTAGCGCGTTCTCGGCGCTGCCAACGCGGTAGAGCCGGATTGAACATCGCTGGGAGGAGGGTTGAATCGGCACTCGGGCAAATTTGGATCCGAGATTGTTTCGTACGAGACAATCTCGCAGAGCCCCTCGACATAGACTTGCTCCAACATCATGTAGGCGCCGCAGGACTGCTGTCTGGCAGGCGCATGGCGATGGGGGAAACACATGAAGGTTTCGATGGAGGCGTTCACTCCGGGTTTGGTCACTGGAAAGACTGCATCGCCTCGTGTGTTTGGTACAGAACGTCAATCCCCTTACGGAACATCAGCTTTATGCACCGGGCTATACGTATTTTCGTGACGCGAAGCGACGGATATGGATACTGAGAAGACATCCTTGCGTTCTCTCGTGGAGAAATGGTTTGCGCCGACATCCGAGAGACCGCTACGTGTCACTCGATTCGGTCGTATGCCCAGCGGCGTCCGTTTTGCTTGCATTGAGGCACGACGGAATGCTGGCCCGATGACCATTGTGTTCTTCTACCACGGTGACGGTGCTTGGCGTGTATTCCCGCCCAGAGCTGACCCGCTTCGTATGAAAAGAGCGCATTCGCCAGTGGTTGAGCTTTCGTGGGCCATATGAAAACGCTTTTCTTCGATCGCATTCGCTCCTCGTGGCGCCCGCTCGTCGGAGACATCGCCGAGCAAGCTGGGAAGCTCGGTATCGAGATCTGCGACGTGTCCGGTCATGTCGACGAAGTCGCTGCGCGCGTTGGCCAGCAAACCCAGGTCTGCCACACGCTGCGCAAGTCCGCCGCCGTCACGATGCTCGGAAACCACCGTATTGCCGAGGCTGCTCAGCAGGTACGCACCGTCAGCGCTAGCGCTTCGGTCGCTGTCGAACAGTCGCGACAGACGCTCGAGGAATCGCTCGCGGACATCCACGGCCTCGTCGAGGGCGTCACAGCCATCGAAAGCCAAATCGGTGCCCTGCGCGATGCGCTCTGCCATGTCAGTAGAGTTTCCGAGGAAATTTCCATTATCGCTCGCCAGACTCACCTGCTCGCACTCAACGCAGCCATCGAAGCAGCCCGCGCCGGTGAGTCCGGTCGCAGCTTCGCGGTTGTCGCAGCCGAGGTCAAGAACCTTTCAGCTAAGACTGAGCAGGCCACGTCCCAGATCGAAGCGACGCTGACACGCCTTACCGAACAGACCGAGAGACTGATCGCCGAAGGCACTGAGAACACCGCACGCGCCCATCGGGTGCGTGAGGGTACTAGGATGATCGGCGAAGTCGTGCACGCCACTGGCCGTGCCATCACCGAGCTCGCCGGCGAGGCCGAGCAGATTGCAGTACTGACTGGCGAAATCGAGATTCAGTGCCATCGGCTCGAAGAGCAGGTCGTCGAAATGGCCTCGGGTGTTGAGGATTCCAGCAAGAACTTTTCCAACGCCAAGGATCGGCTCGGTACGCTGCTGTCGGTTTCAGAAACACTTATCGAACTCACCGCAGCAACAGGCATCGAGACGCCCGACACGCGTCTCATCGAAACCGCGCAGTTCGTCGCGGTCCAGATCAGCCAGCTTTTCGAGCGCGCCGTCGCGCGCGGCGAGATATCGCTAGAGGATTTGTTCGACGACGATTACGCGGCCATTCCCGGCACTGACCCACAGCAGTTCATGACGCGTTTCACGGCCTTCACTGATCGGGTGTTGCCCGCGGTCCTTGATCGCGTGCTCGAGCACGAAGAGCGTCTCGCCTATTGCACCTGCACGGACAGGAATGGCTATTTGCCGACTCACAATCGGAAGTTCTCGCAGCCACAGGGGAACGACCCGATGTGGAACGCGGCCAACTGTCGAAACCGTCGGATATACAAGGATCGCACGGCGCTTGCTAGTGTTTCTCGCGCGAAGCCGTTTCTTCTGCAGACCTATCGTCGCGACATGGGAAACGGTGATTTCATGTTGATGAAGGACGTTTCGGTCCGTGTCTTCGTGAGCGGGCGGTATTGGGGTGTCGTGCGAATCGGCTACAGCGCTTGACCGAACTCTCACCGCAATTTAGGGCGTTGAATCGAATCTTTGGCGCTGATTGCGGAAGCGCTTCCGCACTCGAATCAACTCCCTAGTCTTAGTGCGCGGTGAGGATGCGTATCGTTGTTAATGTTTTGAGATCGTTGGACGCAGAGTATGGAACGGTTAAAAACACGTATAGTGTTGCTGTTTTTTAGGCTTGGCGCATTCTGCGCCATCTTTGCAGTGGTTATCACGTGAGTGGAAGTGGCGCAAATAGACGGGATCGCGCGATATATTAACAGGTCACGGTTCCAATGGAATATCTCGAAGGTGCGTACCGCCCAACTACTTAAGGCCATCATGTCACTGAACGCCATACCAGTGATGATTCCGCGGCGCGGCAGAGCAATGCAGCCAAAAGCAGAAAGATTGCATCAGGCGACCGACAAGCGATTCGAACTATTTCACCAAAGTGTAAAATAGGATAGCGTCGCTGATCTTGGAAAAAGTCCGTGATCGCGAAATTTCAATGGCTGAAATAAATATTTGTGCGCTTTATAAGTGATTTAAATTTAAAATCGGATTTTGGTGTATTGAGTAATAAATTCGCACCCCCGTGTTGGAAGTTGGTGATGATATAGAAGGCCTGATTCCATTGCTTCGAGACAACGCTGAGCGAGTCTGTCCTGACGGAGTTGTTGAGTTAAAATTAATCGGGTTTATAATCGGATTGGGTTTTGTTGTTGGAGAGGTGCTGATTTGTTTTCTTGTATGGGCTCAAATGTGCTCCTTGGTATCGGGTTTCAATGATGTCGAAGAAGCACGTGGAAGTGGCGAGTCGGGTGCTCGATCAGGCGCGCCCCGCGTTTCGTCGGCGATATAATGAAATTGATCAGTTCTCGCCCACCCGATACCGCAAGCGTATCCTTAGATTTGGTCCTCTTTTATCTTCGGCTATTCCTCCCAGTAGAGTCCCCAAAACATCAAGCCGCAAATGAGGAGCGACTTCCCGCCGTCACTCGGACGCCTCAGCAAAGCGGCGCAAGCCCTCCACATCCGTTACTTCAACGCGCCCATAGCTAACGCTTACCAGTCCCAGTTCCTGAAGGCGTCCGACTGCGCGATTGACCTTTTGGCGCGTGATGCCAGACAAATACCCAATTTCCTCCTGAGTCAACGCAATCTCAGCGCTGCTAATGGGGTAGAGCTTCGGATTGAACATCGCGAGAAGGCAGTTCGATACTCGTAGAGACGGTTCTGAGAGGCGATCGTTCTGAACCGTCGCCATAAGCTGCCCCAGCCGCTCGTTGATGTGCTCGAGTAGGAATCGGTTGAAAAAGAGGCTCTCATTGAGGATTCGAAAGAAGACTTCCGCCGGTAGCAATGCAACGAGTGACGGCCGCAAAGCAATTGCATCGTAGTGCCATTGTTCAGACTTCAAGACGGTTCCTTCTCCAAACCAGGCGCCAGGTG
The DNA here is from genome assembly GCF_017104825.1 of Burkholderia sp. Ac-20345. Taxonomy (NCBI): domain Bacteria; kingdom Pseudomonadati; phylum Pseudomonadota; class Betaproteobacteria; order Burkholderiales; family Burkholderiaceae; genus Burkholderia; species Burkholderia sp. Ac-20345. The sequence goes on from NZ_JAAGPO010000064.1 coordinate 44,469, forward strand.
GAATACCTGCAAACGTCATTAAACGTCCTGTCTGTGACGAATTACAGACCTTGACCAAGCCATCGACCACGCCGACCCAGTGGCGGCAATGCTCTCCACGTCGGCAGACGTAACCGTCCGGCTCGACTACGCGCGATACGATGCCGTTGCGCACGGCTTGCTGCAAGTGGGCTGGAAGGCCCAAAAACCAAGGTGACCGGGATAGTTGATCGTCGACTTTTTTCATAAGAGGGACACTACAGGCATTGAAATACCACGTGCATCGGGGAAATCCGGATCTCAGATTGTTTCATGTGAGACAAACTTGCAAGTCCCTTGGACATAGACTTGCTCCAACAACATGCAAGCGCCGCTGGACTTCTATCTGGCGTGCGTGCGACTACGGCGCGGAGACACATGAAGGCTTCGAAAGAGATGTTCATTTCGGGTTCGGCCTCTTGGAACGAGGAGAAATCCGTATTAGCCGGCTTTGAGCAATCCTATCCCTTCGCGCGACCTGGACTCAATTCCTCAGCGTTGGCCACGAAGCGGCGCGAGATGGGGATCGGTTGCAGTTTGGTTGTCTCCGTTCAAGGGTGTGGGGCAGTTGAACTTTTCCGTCATAGCCCGCCGTCACCTAGGCGATGCGTGAGTCGCCCTACCGGGAATAGTCGGCAGCGGGCGCGTGCTGATTGTTTCCCGTTTCCTGACACAGAGCGAATGGAACAGCATTGCTCCTCGCTCCGCCGTGTAGGACGCGCAGCGTTTCTCACAACGGATAGCGCGGAGGATGCGGCTGCCCGCGCAAACAACGACATCGTTTGCGTTGTTCATTTTCGTGAAGCGGAATTGCCCGGTATTCAGTCCGACCTCCAGGTCAGGGCGGGGAGGGGTAAGCGGGTCCTGGGTCTAGCTTGTTCAATCAGCCTCTCGGCGCAGGGTTGTCTATCCGCATTCATACTTAAGGCTGTCAAACGTTCTTCAACGACTCGGCAACACGGCCGATGTCGGCATCGAGATTTGACGGTTGATCCCGAGGGCCGTGGATTGCGACGTGGTTCCGCATACGGCGATCGGTTACCCCATGGGCCTGAGCGGAGTTTACCCTACCATTTTATCGACGCTTTGGACGAGTAAACCATCACTCTCTGATCGCTACGGTGCTACTGAAGACTGATGAACGCGAACGACGATTGAGCGGCCCTGCTTGGGAATATGCGGTAGATGTTGGGGCCATTCGTTGTGACGCGCGCGAAGCCGTGGCATGGAGCGAATGGCGATCCGTAGTGGGCGCGCTTTGCCCGAGATATTTAACACGCACAACTCGCAGGCTTCGCCTGCCGCACAGTGGGAGACAATCGTGACACGAATGAATGCAGCAGTAGTCAGGGAAAAAGGAGGCGCGTTCAGTATTGAGCCGATTGAGCTCGATGATCCGCGTGACAATGAGGTCCTGGTGCGTATTAAAGGCGTGGGGATGTGCCACACTGACTTAGTGGTACGTGATCAGTATTTTCCCACGCCACTACCGGCGGTACTTGGACACGAGGGCGCGGGAGTGGTCGAGAAAGTCGGCAGCGCCGTGACCAAGGTGAAGCCGGGCGACCACGTGGTGCTCAGCTACGGCAGTTGTGGGGTCTGCGCAAATTGTCAGAGTGGGCAGTACGGCTATTGCGTGGATCTGTACGGTCGCAACTTCAGCGGCGCTCGGCCAGACGGCTCGCGTCCGTGCTGCGATGCGCACGGCCAGCGGATCAGCGGCTATTTCTTCTCGCAGTCATCGTTCGGCGAGTATGCGCTTGCGACGGAGCGCAACGTGGTGAAGATCCCAGGCGATGTTCCCGTGGAGATCATGGGGCCGTTGGGTTGCGGTATCCAGACCGGCGCTGGTGCAGTGATTAATGCATTGAAGCCCGGTGCCGGCTCATCGATCGCAATCTTTGGGGCTGGGTCGGTCGGCTTGGCTGCCGTGATGGCAGCCAAGGTGGTCGGTTGCGCGACCATCATTGCGGTGGATCTTAACGAAAAGCGCTTGGAATTGGCCAAAGAGTTAGGGGCCACTCACACAATCAACGGTGGCAAACAGGATGCTGTCGCGGAGATCCAGGCAATCACTGGCGAAGGAGTGCAGTACTCACTCGAGTGCACAGGTCTGCCCAAGGTGTTGCGACAAGCGGTCGATGCCCTGCGGCTGACCGGTGTGTGCGGGATCATCGGTGTTGCCCCGTTGGGTACGGAAGTTTCGCTCGATATGAGCGGCCTCCTATTCGGCCGTACTGTGCGTGGGATCATCGAGGGCGACAGCGTGCCTGATATCTTCATTCCGCAGATGGTCGAGCTATGGAAGCAGGGGCGCTTCCCGTTCGACCGGCTGATCCGTAAGTATCCGCTGTCGCAAATCGAAGATGCGGCGCATGCGTCCGAGTCCGGAGAGGTACTCAAGGCGGTTCTGATTCCCAGCGGCTTAGAGGGCTGAGCGATGCGTGCAGCCACTATGACTCATTTGGTTCGCCACGCTGCCGAGCGTTTCGGCGAGCGGATCGCGCTGATGGTGCCGAGCGAAGGCGAATACACCTATCGCCAACTCGATGAACTGGCGGGGCGCTTCGCTGGCGGGCTTGCTGCGCTGGGCGTCGAGCCTGGCGACAGGGTAGTGCTATATCTGCCCAACGGCTGGCAATGGATCGTCGCTTATCACGCAATCGCACGGCTCGGCGCGGTCGTGGTGCCGGCCAACGGCCTGCTCAGTGCACAAGAGGTTGCGTACATTGCTTCCGACTCGCAGGCTGTCGTGGCCATCCTGCCTGCCGAGCGCAGCGCCTTGGTGCCGTTGGACCGGGAGGTCCGCCGTATTACGCTGGGAAATGCGGCGGACGCGCTGGCGTTCGACGCGCTGCTGCAGAGCGACTACCGCGAACCGGTCGAGCGCCGACCTGACGACCTGTTCACGATCGCCTACACATCAGGCACTACCGGCAAGCCGAAGGGCGCGATGCTGACTCACCGCTCTCTGTGGGAGAGCTTGGTCGGCACGGCGACTGCGCACGTGCGCCATGCCGGTGACGTGGTCCTGTCGTCGTTACCGTTCGCACACGTCTACGGCAATATAGTGATGAACGCGATGTTCGTGGCTGGTACCCGGCTGGTTGCGACGCCTAAGTTTGATGCAGGCATCGCCTTCGAATTGATCGCAACGGAGCGCGTCTCGCTATTCGAGGGCGTTCCGACGATGTACTACCAGATGTTGGCGCACCCGCAGATCGCGGATGCCGACTTGTCTAGTTTGCAGCGTTGTACGGTCGGGGGGCAGACCATGCCCGTTGCCAAGCTCGAAGCAGTGGTCAACCGCTTTGGTTGTCCGCTGTTGGAGCTGTGGGGAATGACCGAGGTGGCGGGGCCTGCGATTACACACTCGCCATACTGGGTGCCGCGGCCCGGCTCGATCGGGTTGCCGTTTGCAGGCATGCAGGTGCGCATTGCGGACCTGAACGATACATCTCGTGACGCTCCGTGTGGCACGCCAGGCGAACTCCTGGTGCGAGGACCGCAAGTGACTGTCGGTTATTACAACAATCCCACCGCGACTGCGCAGGCGCTTGACGCGCAGGGCTGGCTAGCGACGGGTGACATTGCTTATGCCGACGCTGATGGCTTCTTGTACGTCGTAGACCGCAAGAAGGACATGATCATTACAGCAGGCTACAACGTGTATCCGGCCGAGTTGGAGCAGGTGGTTGCGATGCACCCTGATGTAGTGATGGCCGCGGTGGCTGGCATCCCTGACGAGGAGAAGGGCGAAATCGCAGTCGCCTTCGTCGTACTGCGCGAAGGGTCGCAGCTCGACGAGGCGACGCTATTGGCACACTGTCGTCAGCACCTGGCCGCCTACAAGGTGCCTCGTGCAGTGCGCTTTGTGCCTGAATTGCCGAAAACGAGCACGGGCAAGATCATGCGACGTTTACTTGCCAATATCGCGTGAAATCCAACACGCAATCTACAAACAAAGGTGTTTCGCTATGACGATCGACTTCTTCTCCAACTACACGATGACCATCGACGGTGAGTCCGTCGCAGCCGCCAACAGCATCGTGGTGATTAATCCGGCCAACGAGCAGGTAATCACCCACGTGCCTGACGCTAGCCGTGAGCAGTTGGAGGGTGCTGTAGCCGCGGCCAAGCGGGCATTCCCCGCTTGGAGCGCACTTCCGTGGGCGAAGCGGCAGGAATATGTGGCCGCGATCGGTGACCTGTTCGAAAAACACGCCGAGGAATTCATGCGTCTGCTCACTCTGGAACAGGGGAAGGCGCGAAAGGGGGCCGAATGGGAAATCGGGGGGGCGTCAATCTGGTGTCGCGAGATCGCCAAGCAGCAACTGCCGGCTCACGTAGTCGAGGACACAGGAACGCGTCGTGTCGTAACGCGACGAGTGCCGCTCGGAGTGGTCGGCGGGATTACGCCGTGGAATTTCCCAGTGTTGCTGGCGGTATGGAAGATCGCCCCCGCGCTGGTGGCTGGTAATACTATGGTGATCAAGCCCTCGCCCTTTACGCCTCTGTGCACGCTCAAGCTGGGTGAACTGCTGCGCGATGTGCTGCCTCCGGGCGTGCTGAACATCGTCTCCGGTGGAAATGAGCTTGGCGCATGGATGACCGCACACCGAGATATCTCCAAGATCAGCTTTACTGGCTCTACCGCGACCGGCAGGAAGATCATGGAATCGGCCTCCGGCAATCTAAAGCGGATTACGCTCGAACTCGGCGGCAACGATCCCGCGATCGTGCTGCCGGACGTGGACATCAAGGAGACTGCGGAGAAGCTGTTTTGGGCCTGCTTCCAGAATAGCGCGCAGTTCTGCGTGGCGGCCAAGCGGCTCTACATCCATGAGGAGATCTATGACGAGCTGGCGCAGGCGCTGGTGGAGTACGCAAAGACCGTCAAAGTGGGTGACGGATCGCACCCTGATACGGACCTGGGACCGATCCAGAACCGCATGCAGTTCGACAAGCTCAAGAACCTTTTGGCCGATGCCAAAGAGCGAGGGCTGCGGTTCCTGCTTGGCGGTGAGATTCCCGACCAGCAGGGTTTCCACGTCCCGGTGACACTGATCGACAATCCTCCCGAGGACAGCCGCGTGGTGGTGGAAGAGGCATTCGGACCAGTGCTTCCGCTGCTGAAGTTCAAGGACATCGACAACGTTATTGCGCGCGCGAACGACAGCGAATATGGGCTGGCGGCTTCGGTGTGGTCGAACGATCTTGACTTGGCGCAACGTATCGCTGAGCGTATTGAGGCAGGCACAGTGTGGATTAACGAAATCCACACCTTCTCGCCGCATGTCGCCTTTGGTGGCCGCAAGCAGTCCGGCATCGGCATCGAAAATGCACTCGAGGGGTTGTCCGAATACACTAGCGTACAGACGGTGGTGACAAACGGCGAAGCGGCGGTCGGGGCGCTTCGGAACGGAGCTTAAGCCCGTATCCTGGCCTCACGGGATTGGGGCCAGGGTTGACTGGCTGGGCGCATACTTGGACGTCACTGAACCGACGCGCGATGTGTCAGGCGGGTTCGTTGACCGCGGTTGGCTACTGCTCGTGCCAAGCAATGAAGTTGCCGCGATTCGTGGCGAGGCGATTTGCCGGCAGGTACTTCGCTTCGCACTCCGGCCGCGCGACGGCCTCTCTCGCATGCGCGCGTCGCACTCCGAATTGCTCGATGTAGTAATCGGGTGGAAGCGGTTGTTCCCAGTTGGTGTGAATATGTCGCGCGACGTGGCTTGCTAATCTATCAGGCATTGCGGTCGATTGCCCATCATGAAGTCGGCCAACCGAACGGATGTCGTTGATTGCCGCGCGATCCGACACGCGCGTGCGACCTCGGGCCACTTTTTCCCCGCGACTTCGGCAGTGGCAGCAATGGTTCGATCCGCACCCACATGTCGACGTCAATGACCGGCGCTTCCATCCTTGGGTTTTCACTATCCGGGGCCCCAAGGGTGGCTGCTAAGAAAGTTAACGTCCCCCCGCCAACGCCTTTTTAAATGGTTTATAAAATTTTAAAGCGAAGAAATTCGTAAATTCGAAATCAATAATTTGAATGATATAGAGTACGAAAAGATGGATGCACAAGTCAATTACACGGTTGGAATGCCAGTTGGCTTGCGCGATGGACTATCCCCGCCGATCGATGCTACTGAGTCGCCCATTGACATACCGAATGAAGTGCTGGAACAGGGCGCGTCTCAATAAGAGTCTGCTGACCAACATCCTCCTTAAGGGCTTCTGAACGGAGCTCTTAGTGGGCCGCTTGAGATTTCTAGATCGGATCTCGAGCGAGTTTCCCGGCGTTTCGGGTCCAGTCGGACCCATCGAAAGCATCAGCTGATGGGCGGACTCAACTGATTTCAACTCTTTGAGAGCACAGTGAGGCCGCCTCTCGTTGCAATCCCGGTGCCACGCCTCGACAATCGTAAGCGGCCAGCCAACCCGTCTTGAGTTTGGCCGAGGCGCTTGGGAGTATCGTGTCCACTTAACGAATAAGCGGACACGTGAACACTATCGAATCGGAATCACTCCCGGAGCGTCGTCGTCGGCAACGCTATAGCGAGGAGTTCAAGGCGCAGGTGGTAGCGGCCTGCCAGGGAATCGGCGTATCGGTTGCGGCGGTCGCGCTGGAGCACCGGCTCAACGCGAATCTGCTGCGGCGCTGGATCGATCAGGCGGAGGGTCGACTTCCCAAGAGACCGCTGGGCCGTCCGCCGGCCACGCCACCGTTACTGCCAGCCTTTGTGCCGTTGGCATTGGGAACGCCGAGTCCGCATTTGCCAGAGATCCGCATCGAGGTGCGCCGAGGAGATCAGTCGATCACGGTGAGCTGGCCGGTGTCCGAGGCAACCCAGTGCGCCGCCTGGCTGCGTGAGTGGCTGCGGTGATCCGTGTCGACGAGATCTGGCTGGCGGTCGATCCACTGGACATGCGCGCCGGTTTCGATACGGCCTTGGCGCGTGTGGTCAAGGTGTTCGGCGCCGCGCACCCACACCATGCCTATCTGTTCGCCAATCGGCGCGCCAACCGCATGAAGGTCCTGATTCACGACGGGATCGGCATCTGGCTGGCCGCGCGACGCCTGAATCAAGGGCAGTTCGCGTGGCCGCCCATCGGCAGCGAACCGAAGCAGCGTGTCTTGACGCACGAACAACTGGCCGGCCTGGTGCTGGGCTTGCCCTGGCAACGCATCGGCGAGGATGGCGTGATCCGCGTCGTCTAAATCCGGCGGGGAGGTAAACAGTCGCGCTTCCTCCGTCGGCAGGGTTCTGGCAGACTGGCCTGCATGAACCCCGCGGACCTCGACGCACTCAACCCGGAACAGTTGCGCGCCCTTGCCGCGCAACTGATTGCCGAGGTCAAGGAGAAGGAGCGGGAAGCGAGTGAACGAGACCGCGAGCTACGCTTCCGGCAGACCCGTATCGATCAACTCACCCACGAGGTCTCGATCCTCAAGCGCCAGCAGTTCGGCCGGCGCAGCGAACAGCTCAACAGCGAGCAGATGAACCTGCTCGACGAGGCGATCGATGGCGACTTGGTTGCCATCGAGATGGAACTCGAGCAACTCGAGCCGACGCGAGCTGAACGTAAGCACTCGACCAGCACCGTAGCGTAGGTCGTTGACGACGGGAGCGCGATGCTATCGAATGGGTTCGACGTGGGCAGTAGACGGAAGCGCCGACGCCACGTTCCACGGCAACAACTCGTCGATG